>CABRZY010000012.1 GCA_902475475.1 uncultured Collinsella sp. | reverse complement strand
GCGAGGGCGGCGCGTTCTTTTTGCTGAACCCCATGTATCAGACGCCGTACCTTCCCTGCCGGCCCGAACCGCACGACCCCTGGGACCTTTCGCATCAGGCAGTTTGGGAGGCCGACGGTATCATCTCGGATACTCCCGACTTTGCCCCCTGGGCCAACGCTTGCGAAGACGTATCGCAGCTTGCCCAGGAATTTGCGCGCCGTTACGGCTTTTAACGGCGCAAACGCCACGACCATGTCATTCACGTTAGGAACGGCTTCATGAACTTCCGCTCATCTCTCGCCTGCACCTCGAGCGATATCGCCCGCTGGGGGCTGCGCTCCGTCCTTAAGCGCCAGGGTGGCGTACTCCCCGGCCGCATCGCCATGAAGATCGACCCCGAGCTGCTAAGCGACCTCGCGGGCCTTGTCGACCGCAGCGTGGTGATCACCGGCACCAACGGCAAGACCACCACCTCCAACCTCATCGCCGACGCCGTTGCCGCCAGCGGTGCTGCCGTGGTGTGCAACCGTGCCGGCAACAATATGGAGCCTGGTGTGGTGGGTGCTCTGCTCGAGGCCCGCGGCGGCCTTAAGCACACCAGCAGCGGCAAGCGCGTGGGCGTTTTTGAGTGCGATGAGCTTTACACCGTACGCGTTCTGCCCAAGCTCAAGCCGACGTACTTTGTGCTGCTCAACCTGTTCCGCGACCAGCTGGACCGCTACGGCGAGATCGACCACACCCAGGACGTCATCGCCCACGCGTTGGAGCTTTCGCCGGCAACGACGCTCATCTATGACGCCGACGATCCGCTGTGCGCCTCGATCGCCACGCGCGTCCCCAATACGAGCATCGCCTTTGGCATCGACGGCGCCACGGGCACCGAGTCCGATCGCATTAGCGACTCGCGTTTTTGCTCGCAGTGCAACGCGCCGCTGGAGTACGACTATGTGCAGTACGGCCAGCTCGGTGCCTATCATTGTCCTTCGTGCGGTTGGGCCCGCCCTGAGCTTGTCCGTCGCGTGACGGGCGTGGAGCTCGGCTGCGACGGCTACGGCTTTGAACTGAACTTTGGACCCGACGCCGACGCACCCGCAACGCACATCGCCACGCGCTACAACGGCCTGTACATGGTCTATAACGTTGCCGCCGCCTTCTTTGCGGCGCGCGAGTTGGGCGTGGACGCGGCGCATCTGCAGCCCACGCTCGATGCCTACGTCCCCGCCGGCGGACGCATGGGTCGCTGGGAGATCGCCGGCCGTACCGTCGAGGCAAACCTGGCCAAGAATCCCGTGGGCTTCGATCGACAGATCCAGTCCATTAAGACGGCGGGCGGCAGACTCTGTGCCTTCTTCCTGAACGACAACGACGCCGACGGCCACGATGTCTCGTGGATCTACGACGTCGACTTCGAGCGCATCGCCGATACCCCAGGGCTTGTCGCCTTTGTCGGAGGTACGCGCGCGCACGATATGCAGGTACGCCTGAAGTACGCCGGCATCGACGCCGCCATCATCTCGGATATCGAGCAGGCGATCGGCGCCGTGGCAGACGAGGCCGCCAATGACACCTTCTACGCCGTCGCCAACTACACGGCCTTCCCGCCGCTGGTCAAGGAACTCGACGAGCTTAAGGGCACCGATGCGAGCTCGGTTGCCTCCCACGCCGCAACGCGCGCCGATGGCAGCGCTGTCCCCACCGATATTGCGCCGGTCGAGCTCTCGCGCCCCCTGCGCATCGTCTACCTGTATCCCGATGCCCTCAACCTCTATGGCGACGGCGGCAACGTCATTGCCCTCGAGCGCCGCTGCGCCTGGCGCGGCATCCCCGTGCGCGTGGACGAGGTCCGTATGGGCGAGTCGCTCGATCTCACCGACGCCGATATCGTCATGATGGGCGGTGGCTCCGACCGCGACCAGTTGGCTGTGGCACATGAATTGCTCGCTCAAAAAGACAAGGTCGCGGCCTATGTTGAGGACGGCGGCTCGCTGCTCGCAATCTGCGGCAGCTATCAGCTGCTCGGCCGTTCGTACTACATGGGCGACGATCGCATTGAGGGTCTGGGCGTCATTGCCGCCGAAACCGTGCGCGGCTCCAACCGTCTGATCGGCAACGTCGCCGTCAAAACCGACCTGGCACCCGAGCCCTTTGTGGGATTCGAGAACCACGGCGGCCGCACCCTGCTCGATGCTGAGGCCACGCCGCTCGGAACGTCCGTCGTCACGGGTACCGGCAACAACGGCGACGATGGCTTTGAGGGCCTCATCTACAAGGGCGTCATCGGCACGTACCTACACGGACCGGCACTGCCCAAGAACCCCGAGCTCGCCGACCGGCTCATCGCCCACGCCCTCGAGCGCCGTGGCGACGCACAGGCCAACGCTCTGCTGCCGCTCAAGCCCCTCGACGACACCTACGAGCACGCTGCCCACGACGCCGCGATGAAGCTCCTCCCCTAACGCCCCGCCACCACAAAGGGGACAGGCACCTTTGTGGTGGTTTTGATCTGCCACGTTTGTTTGTCTCGATCTGTAACATCTAGGCCGTTAAAAGTCGTCTTACTGTTACAGAATGAGATGTTCGTCCCGATGCCCGCCGTCTGTCTCGATCTGTAACAGATAGAGCCGATTTGCCCGCCCAGATGTTACAGATTGAGATATTTGAAAATCGGAATAAAAGCCTACTCCTGTGTGGTGGTTTTCCAGTTTGCCAACGATATACGCGCCGGCAAAAAAGTCTGCTATACTCTTTCCCGCTGTCCCCATCGTCTAGCGGCCAAGGACGCCACCCTTTCAAGGTGGATATCGCGGGTTCGAATCCCGCTGGGGGCACCATTTGAAATGAGAAGCCCGTTATCCTCACGATAGCGGGCTTTTTGCTGCCATGTGCCGGGATTCGAGCCCAACAGGGCGCGGAGCCGAGGAAACGCACTTACGCTTCGACCCTAACAAATGATTAACTTAGTCCCTAGCAATACGATATCTGAAACGTCCGTATCGAAAATCATTGCCCGGAGACAGCTCCGTCTCCATTAGCCGTGATGTTGACAAGCTTTCTTATCAATCGCACGCCTTGAAAAATTATCCCAACTTCAAAATCGCTGTGAGTTCCGAGGGCGCCGGGAAACAGCACATTCCCTCAACTCGCACCCTGCACACAGCATAAATACCTCCGATCCGTACATCGATAAAACAGCGCCGTGTGTAGTCCAGTTCCCTGGTCTCGATTTGTAAACTTGTTGGCGAAGTCCAGGCATACGCTGCAAACAACTTGCGAACATCCCATGCGGGGGCATCGTCCCTCTCAGCTTCATGAGTCACGAAAGGAAAGAGGTCTCCGACTCCGGCCCCATCGCCCGATTTACAAACCCAAGACTTGTAGCCGGCCCTCACGCCGTACTCGCGACCATCGCGCAACAGAGACAAATCCAGCTCATTCTCATGAAATCGAATATCGATCTCTTCAAAATCCCCGAAAATGCAACGGTGAATGCCCTCGAGGCGTAATGAACTCAAACGTCCGCCAGAAGCCAACCCAGCTGGCAAGGGAATGCTATCGAAGTCACGTTCGGAAGCCACCGTTTCCCGAACATTAGACTCTTTGAACAATACCTCATACAGCGGATCAAGCAGCGCCTTACTTCCTGTCGTGGAACTCGAGCAGGCGATGACAAGGCCATCTGTGGGCCGTATGTAGCACAGCTGCCCAAAAAGGCCAGAGCATCTGAACCCGCCACGCCGGCACATCCAGAACTGGTATCCATAGCCATTGCTGTCTTCAGTCGCCTCAGACGGATAAAAGGGGCTCGTTTCCATCTGAATCTTCGTCGCCTCGGCAACCCATTCCGCGGGAATGATCTGTTTCCCACGCCACTTGCCGCCATCCAGCAAACATTGACCAAACTTAGCCAAATCCGGTGTCGAAAGGTGAAGACCAAAACCTCCGGTCGTATGACCGGCTTGATCCTCTTCCCACCACCAACTTCTAATGCCTAACGGCGTAAACAAACGTTCGGCGAGATAATCGGATTCTTTCACTCCACTTATGCGTTGCACGAGCATGCTCAATAAATGTGAACACAGCGAATCGTAGTGAAAGACCTCGCCCGGCTTCCAGTCAAACTCACGATGAAGAACCTCATGTGCCCAGTCGTCTCCCGCGCCAATATACGAAAGGTCACTCTCCTGCCCCATCGTCATAGTTAGCAAATTGCGAACCGTCACATTGTGAAAGCGCTCATCCGCGATCTCGCCTTCATATTCCGGGAAGTATGAAATCCAGCGATCGGTCAGCGACAGCCGTCCTTCATTCACCAACATCCCGACAGCAACCGAGGTGAAGGACTTAGTCACAGAATAGAGCGGGTGAACGTGTTCGAGGGCGAACGGCGCAGCCGCATGCTCAAAGACGACTTTACCATCTTGTCGGACCACGACTGAGCGGACTTCCACACCTGCGGACCTCCACGCCGCAAGGCATGCCTCGCCCATCTTATTGTCAAAGATAATATTAGGCACCCTCAACCACTGCCTCTCGAACGAAATCAGTACAAGACGAGGTCGCCCTCGGCGCTTATCCAAGGACGACCTTGTCAGATTGCTGGCGCGCGGGGAAATACTTGTTCCGCGGCTCCACTTCTTTGGCTACTTTGCAGCCTCTACCGCCGGCACGTCCTCCTTGTACGTCGCATACGTAAGCAGGAATGAAATCACGCTGGAAACCACGATGGCTATGATTACGTAAATCAGATAGCTCGCGCCCATTGCGCCGGACGGATCAATGAAGCCCGGGAAGGCGCAGAAGCCGCCGCCGGTGAAGGCGAACATCTTGGTACCAAGAGCACCGATGATTAGGCCGCCGGGCACAGAGGCGATGCAGCTCATGACAAAAGGCTTCTTGCGCGGAAGGGTCACGCCGTAGATGCAGGGCTCAGTGATGCCAAAGAAGAAGCCCGAGATGAACGCCGGCCATGCAAGCTGCTTGAGCTTTACGTCCTTAGTCTTCAGAAGAATGGCAAGGACGGCAAGGGACTGAGCGTACGAGCAAACCATGTACGGCGCCATGACAATATCCCAGCCCTGGGAGGCAATGTTCACCAGCATGAGAGCAATGACACTCCAGTGGAAGCCGAAGATGACCATAGGCTGCCAAATGGCAGTAAGCACGATGCCGCCGAGCGCGCCGCCGATGACAGGCAAGCTGTAGAGGGAGTTAAACAGCAGGCTCATGAGGTTCGTGATCAGGGTGGCAATCGGGCCAATAATCAAATAGGTAGCGGGGACCATCACAACGAGTACGCATGTAGGCACAAAGAAGAACTTTACATACTCAGAGAAATGCTTGCGGCACCACTTCTCCAGCTTTGCCGCGAACCAAACAGAGATGATAATCGGAATGACAGAGCTCGTATAACCCGAAGACGGCATGATGACGGGTATGCCGAGGAAAGTTGTGTAGTAGTTCATGGCAAAGGGAGTGCCAGCAAGCACCGTTCCCAAAACATCGCCCGATGTGATGTTGACCATCGCCGGATACGTAAGTGCGATACCGAGCGTCATGCCAACGAACTCACTACAGCCAAACTTCTTTGCCGCGGTATAGCCAAGGATGATCGGCAGGAAGTAAAAGAAGCCGTCACCAGCCGCATATAGAATCTGGTACAAGCCGTCTGTCGCCGTGATCCATCCGAGGGCGACGAGAATACTCAAAACACCCTTGATCATGCCCGCGGCACACAGCACCGCAAGAATCGGCTGGATTACGCCTGAAATAGTATCGATAAGGGCACTAACAAGGTTTCCTTTCTTGACGGGCTCGCCATCAAGATTAACCTCGCCCAGCCCCTCGACACCAGAAGCGGCAACCGCGGCATCGTAAACATCCTCAATCACATTGATGCCGACAACAACCTGATACTGGCCATTCGCGTTGATTACTTGAATGACGCCTTTATGAGACTCAATTGCCTTAGTATCGGCCTTCGCATCGTCTCGCAGCTTGAAACGTAGACGCGTCATGCAGTGCGAGATGCTCAGGATGTTTTCCTTACCGCCGACGAGGCCAACTACGTCCTCGCGAGCTTGCGATTTGCAAGCTCTTTGCTTTCGCTCATGGTTTTCCTCCCATGCGACCTGTCCAAGGTCGGCCGCCCGCCATCATTCACAAAATTGATTTCCGATACTAGTGGAGTTCTGGCCAGAACTCCTTATTCGCCTCAATGAGATCGTCGAGGATCTTCTTTGCAACGGAGGCAGAGGGGACCGTCTTCGAAAGCGTCAGCGCCTGCCAAAGCTCCTGATAGGAATGGTCGACCCAAGCAGACACTGCAAGCTTTTCGACCGAGACCTGTTCCTCCATAAGTCCTTTCTGGAATTGCGGAATCTCACCTTGGCAAATTTTCTCGTAGCCGTCGCTGCCGACGATGCAGGGAATCTCGACCATAGCCGTTGGGTCAAAATTGGACACAGCCCCGTCGTTGGGAACAATCAGCGAGAAACGTTCACGGGTGTTCTCTGCCAAAGCGCGAGCGAGATCGACAATGTACTCAGCGTGGGTATCCGGCTTAAGGCCGAAACCATCAGACGTGCCCTTTTCGATAATCTGGCGCGCGGTGCCGAAGACGCGTTTCTCGCGACCCTCACGGACCTCGTCGGTGCGGGTGTGGTTGGGGTCGGTGTGCTCAACCACATAGTCCGGGAAGAGATAGTACTTGAGGTAGGTGTTCGGGATGGTATTCGGATCGAGCGCGTAAACATCCTTAGCCTTACGGAACGTCTGGTCCCAAGATGCATCGACGAATTCAAGGCCGGAATCCTCGCCGGCATAACCGTTTTTAGCCATTTGGGCCTTGATAGTGGGCATAAGGTCATTGCCAGCACGGTCGTGAATCTTTGTCCACCAGCCAAAGTGATTGAGGCCGTAGTAGCCGACAACGAGGTCGTTGTGGTCCTTGAGACCACACATCTGAGCCATGATATCCATCAGGGCTATTGGCATATCGCAAATGTTGATGATCTTTGAATCCGGGCGAAGACGGCGTGTCGCCTCAGCAACGATCGCCGCGGGGTTGGAGTAGTTGAGCATCCATGCGTCGGGACTGTATTTCTCCATGTAGTCAAGGATCTCGAGTACACCGCCGATGGAGCGCAGCCCATAAGCAATGCCACCAGGACCGCAGGTCTCTTGGCCAAGAACGCCATAGCGCAGGGGGATCTTCTCGTCCTTATCGCGCATAGCGTACTTGCCAACGCGAATCTGGGCAAGTACAAAGTCGATGCCTGTGAAGGCCTCCTCAGGGTCGGTCGTATAGCTGAAGGTTACCTCTGGAGCATTCTCCTTGATGTAGATGGCACATGCCTTGGCAATTGTCCCCTGACGCTCGGCATCGTTGTCATAGAGCGTAATCCTATTGATGGGGAACACATCGCGCTTCGCGAGAAGTGTCAGAACAACACCCGGCGTATAAGTGCTTCCGCCTCCCGCGATAGTAACTGCATAACTCTGTTTTACCATTGCAATCCTCCTGTCTAGACATGTACTTGACGACTTGAATTATAGCCACATGATTTACTATCTGTCTAGACATGTTAAACACGCGGGTGAACGGTTGATTTATGGCGGTAAGCGGTAACTAAAAGTGTCTCCACTTCCTATAATTGGTAGAAGCGGATAATCGCGCCGATTCGACGCATTCCGTACAACCTCAATAAGGAGAGCATTTTGGCAAGGATCCTGTACAGTGAAATTTACCGAAGCCTACGAAAGCGGATTGTCGAAGGCAAGCATCCCGTGGGATCGCTCCTTCCTTCCGAACAAAATCTTTCCAAAGAGTTCTCCTGCTCTCGAATGACGGTGCGCAAGGCTATCTCGCTTCTCGCAAATGAAGGTCTAGTTCAGTCCATTAAAGGCAAGGGAGTCCTCGTAATCGAGACGTCACCCGCAGGCACCAGCAAAGAAGGCGCATTCACCGTAAGTGGCCTTTCTTCGTTCAGCGAATCGGCGCACGCGATCGGAGCAATTCCAACGTCAAAAATCGTCTATTTGGAACACGTAAGCACCAATAAGTGTCTAGCTCAATTGACGGGATTTCCCGAAGGAGAAGACCTTACGCATTTGAAGCTCGTCCGCATGCTCGACGATAAACCGGTCGCTGTCGACCGCCACTACTTCCTAACTTCCTCCGTCCCCGGCCTAAACGAGCAGAATGCCACCCTGTCGCTCTTCCATTACATCGAGGATGAGCTAGGGCTCACCATTGCCGTGAGCAAACGAACGATAACACTCGCCCAGCCCGACACTGAGGACTGCCGGTTGCTTGACATCGATCCTTCTTCGTATCTGGCGGTCGTAACCAGCCAGACATTCGACTCAACCGGAACTCAATTTGAGTATATCGAGGCGCGTTATATTCCGAGCATCTTCCATTTTCACGACACGGCAACGCGCACACCCCTACCCTAATAAACGACACGAACGGACGCCGCCCTAGGGAATTTGTTCAACAAAAAGGCCGGGGTCCGCGTAATGCGGGCCCCGGCTTTCAACCGTGACGGTATGTTGTCCCAATCCTACACGTAGAACAGGATGTCGTCGTAGGTCGGGACCGGCCAGTAGTCGGCGGCCACGATCTCCTCCATGGCATCCACGGCGGCACGCAGCGTATCCATAGCGGGAACGACCTCGTGTGCATACACGTTGGCCTGCTCCTGGCCATCGAGGGCCTCGGCCTTCTGATGCACGGCGTCGAGCGCCTTGATGGAGTCGTTGATGGTGGTGATACCGTTGCAGAGCTTGTTGAGCGTGTTCTGCTCGCACTGCATGGCGGCCTCGGCACCGGCGGCACGAATAGTCTCAAGGCCCTTAGCGACCTTGGTGGCATAGGCGGTAATGACCGGGCGATAGGTACGACGCGCCTCGCGAACCATCGTGGTAGCCTCGATGTTCATGAGCTTGTTGTACTTCTCGAGCTTGCAGTCGTAGCGGCACTGGGCCTCGGCCTTGGTCAGGACACCCGTCTCCTCAAAGAGCGCGATAGCCTTATCGGAAACAAAGGCGGGCAGGGCGTCGGCCGTGGTCTTGTTGTTGGCAAGGCCGCGCTTCTCGGCCTCGATGGGCCACTCGTCGGAGTAACCGTCGCCGGAGAACAGGATGCGCTGGTGATCGGTCAGCACCTTCTTGCAGTACTCGAGCGCGGCGTCCTGGAACTTATCCTCGGGCGTACCCTCGAGTGCGTCGGCGAAGGACTTGAGCGATTTGGCCACGGCGGCATCGAGCACCAGGTTGGAGTCGGAGACGTTCTGCTCGGAGCCGCAGGCACGGAACTCGAACTTGTTGCCGGTGAAGGCAAACGGGGAGGTGCGGTTGCGGTCGGTGTTGTCCTGCATCAGCTTGGGCAGAGTATCGGCGCCCAAGTCGAGCACGCCGCGCGTGGCATGGACGGAAGCCTTGCCATCGATGATCTTCTCGACGACCTCGGTAAGCTGGTCGCCCAGGAAGATGGACATAATCGCCGGAGGAGCCTCGTTGGCGCCCAGACGATGGTCGTTACCGGCCGAGGCAACGGAGGCACGCAGGAGCTCCTGATAGTTATCGACGGCCTCGATCACCGCGGTGAGGAAGACGATGAACTGCAGGTTGTCGAGCGGAGTGTCGCCCGGATCGAGCAGATTCTCGGACTCGGTGCCAAGCGACCAGTTGTTGTGCTTGCCCGAACCATTGATGCCCTCAAAGGGCTTCTCGTGCAGCAGGCAGACCAAGTCGTGGCGGGAGGCGATGAGCTTCATCTTCTCCATCATGACCAGATTCTGGTCGATGGCCTCGTTGACTTCGCCATAGACGGGGGCAAGCTCATGCTGGCAGGGAGCAACCTCGTTGTGCTTGGTCTTGGCGGGAATGCCAAGCGCCCACAGCTCATCGTCCAGATCCTTCATATAGGCCGAGACGGTGGGGCGGATAGCGCCAAAGTAGTGCTCCTCGAGCTCCTGACCCTTGCATGGAGCAGCACCAAAGAGGGTGCGGCCGGTGATGACCAGGTCCTTGCGCTTGCGGTAGGCGTCCTTCTTGATCAGGAAGTACTCCTGCTCGTCGCCCACGGAAGGAACGACCTTCTTGGGGGTCTTACCGAACAGCGCCAAAACGCGCTTAGACTCACGCGAGAGCGCGGTCATGGAACGCAGCAGCGGGGTCTTCTTGTCCAGGGCCTCGCCCGTGTAGGAGCAGAAAGCCGTGGGGATGCACAGGACATCGTCCTTGATAAAGGCGGGGCTAGTGGGGTCCCAAGCGGTGTAGCCACGGGCCTCGAAGGTAGCACGCAGGCCGCCGTTGGGGAAGCTCGAGGCATCGGGCTCGCCCTGGATGAGGTTCTTGCCCGTAAACTTGGTAATGGCGGTGCCGTCGTGGTTGGGCTCCAGGAAGCTGTCGTGCTTCTCGGAAGTAATGCCCGAAAGCGGCTGGAACCAGTGCGCGTAGTGCGTCGCGCCCTTGGAGATGGCCCAGACCTTCATGGCATGGGCAACGGCGTTGGCCACATCCAGGTCGAGCGGCTCACCGCCCTCGAGGGTTGCAGCAAGGCGCTTCCAAATGTCCTTGGGGAGGTAGTCCTTCATGACTTCCTCAGAGAACACCATGGTCCCGAAGCGGTCAGTAAGTTCGGCCATACGGAACTCCCTTCGTATCGGCACCGCGTGAGAAGCGGTGTTGATTACTAACGAACGAGTCATAGCTTAGACTCGCCGTGTTTCCGCGACATTACCGTTATGTTGCTGTCGCGAAACCAATCAATGAGGTTACCCTATCGAGGCGGCGTTGCCACCCTCAACAGCCAATCAACTGCATAAATTGCAGACCTCTCCCCATGGTTTAAGGGTAGTCAATTTGGGATGGAGCTCTATTAACTGGTATTTTGTATCAGATACCAGTCTTTATAGTCCGTGCCTAGATTAGCCGCTCTGTTATAGAGAAAGCCGATAGCAAGGCATCTTTGATTGGTATCCCCGAATAACGAGTGAAACTCCACCGTGACACAGTGGTGCTGTAGAATCCTTACAACACATCACACTATTACGTATCTAGAGGAGCACGATATGCGCGTCGACGAGGTTTTTAAGCAGGCAGCATCCCAGGGCACCGCGCCCGTTTCGTTTGAGATGTTCCCGCCCAAGGGCGAGCTCACCCTCGACACGGCTCGCGAAGTGGCAGGCAATCTGTGCAAGCTTTCGCCGAGCTTTGTCTCGGTCACCTGCTCGGCCGGCGGCTCGGGCAACGGTGCCACCACCGCCCCCATCGCGCATATGATTTCGAGCGAATTCGACACGCCCTCGGTGGCACACCTCACCTGCGTGGGCCGCACCCACGCCGACATCGCCGCCAAGATCGACGAGTATCGCACCGCCGGCGTTGAAAACATTCTGGCCCTGCGTGGCGATCTCCCTGCCGGCGCGACCGAGGACGACAAGCCCGCCTCCGACTACGCCTACGCCCGCGACCTCATCCCCGAGCTCGTCGACGCCGGCTTTTGCGTGGGCGCCGCAGCCTACCCCGAGGGCCACATTGCCTGTGAGGATCTCAACCTCTCGGTCGAACACCTCAAGCAAAAACAGGACGCCGGCGCGAGCTTCTTTGTGACACAGCTCTTCTTTGATAACGAGTGCTTCTACCGTTTTCGCGAGCTTGCCGACAAGGCCGGCATCACCGTGCCCATTACCGCGGGCATCATGCCGTTTATGGGCAAGTCGCAGATCAGCCGCATGGTCTTTATGTGCGGCGCGTCGCTGCCCTCCCCCGTCATCAAGATTCTCGCCAAGTACGAGAACGACCCCGAGAGCCTGCAGGCAGCCGGTGTAGATTATGCCGCCCGCCAGCTTTGCGACCTCAAGGAGCACGGCGCCGACGGCCTGCACCTGTACACTATGAACCGTCCTGCGATCGCCGCGACCATTATGGAGCGCCTGGGGTAATGGAAAAACCGCACATCGATACAACCGCTGTCGAAGTGCCGGCCGACCTTGCGTCGCCGGCGCTTTACCGTGTCGATGCTGCGCACCATCCCCGTGTCGACCGTGCCGAGATGCTGCGGTATCTGGGTTACGGCGGCCAGCAGATCGAGCCCGAGCTGTCACGACGTATTGAGCTTGTGGTCGAGCGTCTGGAACTTGACATTGAGCCCCGTGGCGTGCGCCGCGTGTTTGCCGTCGATGCCACGGGCGTGGACGAACAAAGTGAGCCTTGCATTCGCTTGGTCGGCACCAACGTTGAGCTGCGAGGTCGCGATATCTATCGACATCTCAAAGATGCCCGCTTTGCCGCGCTCATGGCATGTACCCTCGGCATGGACGCCGAGCGTCGCCTGCGCACCACGGGAGCCCAACATCCCCTGGAGGGCGCCGTGCTCGACGCCGCGTGCTCCGCTTACGTGGAAGCCGCCGTTGAGCAAATGGACCAGCAGGTCAAGACGGACGCCGCCATTCATGGGCTCGCCGGCAACTGGCGCTTTAGTCCCGGCTACGGCGACTGCCCGCTCTCGGCCCAGCGCTCGATCGTCAATGCGCTCAACGCCACGCGGCTCATCGGGCTTACCGTCACGCCGACCAGCCTGCTCATGCCCACCAAGAGCGTGACCGCGGTGATCGGCCTGTTCGACGGCGAAGTCCACGACGCCCAGAGCCGCCCCACCTGCAATATCTGCCGCATGCGCGAGCACTGCCGCTTCCGCGCCACCCATACCACCTGCTATTCGCATTCTGAATAAAATGTCAATGATGGCACGGTATCGAGGGAATCTCATCCGTATGTAAGCGAATGTCCTCACAAACAAGTACCATAAGATGCCAAATAACAACTATCTGAAAGCCAGTACATGCACAACATTCTGCAGTTCTCGCCACAACTAACCGCGCTTGAGTTTTTTTCAGGCATTGGCTTGGCTCGTGCCGGCATGGCAAAAGCCGGAATCAAAACAATCTGGGCAAATGACATAGACCATACTAAATGCGCCATGTACAGCCAGTGTTGGGGCGATGAACATCTAGTCGAGCAGGATGTCCACACACTCGACCCCGACCTAATACCTCAAGCCGACATCGCATGGGCGTCAAGCCCTTGCACAAACTTATCTCTCGCGGGAAACAGGGAGGGACTTATCTCTGGCAAAGAGTCTAGCGCGTTCTTTGGCTTTATTAAGGCCATCGAAGGAATGAGCGATCGTGCCCCGAGGGCACTTGTTCTCGAAAATGTCATCGGCCTTGCCACGTCTAATAACAGTGATGACTTTAGACTCGTTTGCCAGGAATTTAATCGTTTAGGCTATTCATGCGACGCTTATTTTATCGATGCACGGCACTGGCTTCCCCAGTCACGCCCCCGCATGTTTGTCGTCGGATTAAAAAACCCTCTTCCCAACAGCCGACTCGATTCCTCGCTTCGACCTGAAAAGGTCTCCTGGATTCACTCCGACCCTTCACTCATTACGCACGTCTCTCACCTAAACGAGCCAAGTCCACTTCGCATGACGGGCCTTGCAACGGTTGTTGAAAATATTCCCGAGAACGACAAGCGTTGGTGGAACAAAAACCAAGTACAAGCATTTATCGACTCACTTGCACCGCATCAAGCAGAGCGCCTTCAGCGCTTCTTAAATGCCAAAGAAAGAATTGTTCGCACTGCTTACCGTCGCACGCGATCGGGCGTTGTGCGCTGGGAAATCCGTGAAGAAGAAATTGCCGGATGTCTAAGAACGGCTCGCGGCGGCTCATCAAGACAGGCAGTCGTTATATGCGAAAACGGAAAGATAGAAGTTCGCTGGATGACTGGAACTGAATATGCCCGTCTCCAAGGTGCTGACTCATGTCAGTTTAGCGGCTTCTCGGATGCTCAGATTCGCTACGCATTCGGCGATGCAGTTGCCGTGCCAGTTGTCACTTGGCTTATAAAAAATGCAGTCAAACCCGCGCTTATGTCTTCAAGGAACGGAGTGGACAATAATGGAAATGACCAATTGCTCCTTGAGCGAGCCCGATAAAGACATCTTGGATGCCATTGAACTCTGGTACGAATCCAAGCGCAGCAAGCGAGGCAACGTCAACCGTAACGTCATGGCGGTTGGCATAGGCATAAGCGAGCTGTTGCAAAACCGTTTTCCGCTCACCGACGATTATGTGCAATCGGACAAGGGGAGCCAAGTACGAGGCCTAAGTGGAGCATGCATCAAAACAGTTTTAGCCAGACATGGGGAAACGCGTGCCTTCGCATCAGAGGGCGGCAGAACCTCACGCGGCACACTCCCGATGGCGCTTGAGCTTGCCACAATTATCAACTCTGCCCTACCCAGTGACACTTGCGAAGACACTCGTCTTGAAGCTGCGAATGCAATCGCCAATTTCTTCGTCGAGCGAATCCAGGTCGATTTCTTTAACCGGCAGAGAATCAAAGTCGAAATCGATCTTCAAAAACCAATTTCTGTCATTGTCGATGATATCCTAGCCGAAGCAAGCCTACGGTCCGATAAGCCAACGGGTACCGTCGCACAGCACCTGGTAGGTGCAAAACTAGAGATGTTATTTCCAACCATAGAAATCGGAAAGGACAACTCAAACGCCGCCGACCAGCAGACAGACCGTTCTGGCGATTTCCAAATCAATGATGCTGCATTTCATGTGACTGTATCGCCAATGGCCAAATTGACCGATCGATGCCGAGATAACATTCGAAATGGCATTCGGCCCATCGTCGTTGTCCCCCACGATAAAGTTTCCTTCGCTTACGGACTGTTCGAAAGTGAGGGACTCGGCAATCGCGTACAGGTTATCGCGCTCGAATCGTTTATCGGCATCAATATTGAAGAGTTATCGTTCTACAAGCGAGGCCTAATTCGATTAAATGTCGCACGGCTTCTTGCCCACTACAACAAGCGAATCGAAGATATCGAGCCCGACAAATCTCTTCAAATAGAAATTCCTCAGTGGGCTCTAGACGAAATGGATGCACATGGCGAATAGCTCAAACATACTTATCACTCATGATCTGGACGGTGCCGCGCTGGCGGCGCCTGTTGACGCCGCACGTCGCAACGGTGCCACGTACAAGACGCGCACGATCGACGATCTGCGCATTAAGGACGATCGCCTGCGCGCCGCCATCGAGGGCACGGGGCACTTGCTGTTCGACGGCGGTATGGGCACCATGTTGCAAGCGGCCGGCATGAAAGCCGGCGCCCTGCCCGAGCTGCTCAACTTTGAGGAGCCCCAGGTCATCACCGATATCCAACGTCAATATGTCGAGGCCGGCTGCGACGTGATTACCGCCAACACCTTTGGCGCCAACGCCCACAAGCTCGACGGTGCCGCCACCGTGGCAGACGTCTTTGCCGCGGCCGTCGCCTGTGCCCGCGAGGCCGGCGCCCGCTACGTCGCCGGCGATATCGGCCCCATCGGCGCGCTGCTTCGCCCCCTGGGTACTCTGAGCTTCGACGAGGCCTACGACCTCTTTGCCGAGGAAGTGCGCGCCGGCGTCGCCGCGGGTGTGGACCTCTTTATTATCGAGACCATGACCGACCTTGCCGAGATCAAGGCGGCCGTCCTCGCCTGCCGCGAGAACTCCGACCTGCCCGTCTTTGCCACCATGACCTTCGAGGAAGACGGCCGCACGTTTCTGGGCACGAGTCCCGAGGTGGCCGCCATCACGCTCGACGCCATCGGCGCCGACGTTTTAGGCATCAACTGCAGCCAGGGACCGGCCGAGCTCCGCGGTCTTGCCGCACGCATGCTCACCGTCACCGACAAACCCATCATGGTGCAGGCCAACGCAGGACTCCCCCATGTGGACGACGACGGCAACACCGTCTTTGATATCCAGGCCCCCGAATACGCCGAGGCCGTCGCCGGCATGATCGCCGACGGCGTGAGCGTCGTGGGAGGCTGCTGCGGCACCACGCCGGCGCACATGGCATCCTTGCGCACGCTTATCGACAACCACACGCCCAGCCCGC
Organism: uncultured Collinsella sp.; assembly: GCA_902475475.1. Lineage (GTDB taxonomy): Bacteria > Actinomycetota > Coriobacteriia > Coriobacteriales > Coriobacteriaceae > Collinsella. Next base: position 2,100 of record CABRZY010000012.1, on the reverse strand, counting down.
GCCACCGCAAGCCCAGCATGTCGGTCACGAGCGCCCAAACGGTCGTGGACCTTCCCTGCGACGGCCACAAGATCGCCGTCATCGGCGAGCGCATCAACCCCACCGGCAAAAAGCGCCTGCAGCAGGCCCTGCGCGACGGCGACCTGGACTACGTCGTGAGCCAGGGTATCAGCCAGCAGGAACAGGGCGCCGACATCCTGGACGTTAACGTGGGCCTGCCCGAGATCGACGAGGTCAAGATCATCCAACAGGCCACCGAGCAGCTCCAGGGCTCCACGTTGCTGCCGCTGCAGATCGACTCCACCGACCCCGCAGCCGTCGAGGCCGCCGTGCGCCGCTACGCCGGCAAGCCCATCATCAACTCGGTCAATGGCAAGCAGCAGATCATGGATGAGATCTTTCCGCTGGTCGCCCACTACGGCACCAACGTTGTCGGCCTTACGCTCGACGAAGGCGGCATCCCCGATACCGCCGAGGCTCGCTTCGCCATCGCCGAGCACATCGTGGCCGAGGCTGCCCGTTACGGCATCGGCCCGGACCGCATCCTCATCGACTGCCTGGTCATGACCGCCTCGACCAATCAACGCCAGGCCGAGCAGATCCTGCGCGCCATGTCCCTGTGCAAGGAGCGTCTGGGCGTCAAGTGCGCGCTCGGCGTGTCGAACATCAGCTTTGGCCTGCCTGCCCGCCCGCTGCTGGGCTCGGTCTTTTTGGCCGCCGCTTTTGGCGCGGGTCTGGACGCCCCCATCATGAACCCGGGCTCCAAGCGCTTTATGGATACCGTCTACAGCTATCGCGTCCTGAGCGTTGAGGACGAGGGCTCGACCGGATACATCGAGCGCTACGCCGACTGGACCGATCCGTACAAGATCGCCGCAAACCCGGCAGCAGCTCAGGCCGCATCGAGTGATGCCGCGCCTGCCGCGGGCACCGCCGGCGCCGACGGCAACGACGACCCGATTCGTCGCATGGTCGTCTCGGGTCGCAAAGGCGAGATCGCTGCCGAGACCGAGCGTCTACTGGCAGACCACGACGCCATGGACCTCATCAACAATCACTTTATCCCCGCCCTCGACGAGGTTGGCGTCCTCTTTGACCAGGGCAAGTTCTTCCTGCCGCAGCTCATGGCCTCGGCCGAGGCCGCACGCGTGGGCTTCGACACCATCAAGCGCCTGATGCCCGCCGGCGAGATTGCCGACAAGGGCAAGATCTGCGTGGCCACCGTCAAGGGCGACATCCACGATATTGGCAAGAACATCGTCAAAATGCTGCTCGACAACTACGGCTACACCGTCTTTGACCTGGGCCGCGACGTCGATCCGCAGGAGGTACTCAAGACCGTCAAGGAGCGCGACATCAAACTCGTCGGCCTCTCGGCGCTTATGACTACCACGGTCGTCGCCATGGAGGAGACCATCAAGTTGCTTCATGCCGAGGTGCCGGGCGTCAAGATCATCGTAGGCGGCGCCGTGCTCACCCCCGAATACGCCAAGCAGATCGGCGCTGACTACTACGCCAAGGACGCCGCCGAGAGCGCTCGTATCGCCGAAGAGGTCTTTGGGCAGTAACACAACGGAAACAACCGAGCACCAAAACGTGCCGCATGCGCCACTTGGCACGTGCGGCACGTTAGAATAGATAAGACTATGCTCGTTTTGGCAGATAGGAGCGCAAGGATGGCGATCACGCCCGCAGAAATCGCGGAAACCCGCGGCATGGTCGAGGAGCAGAACCTCGACATCAGGACCATCACCATGGGTGTTTCGCTCATGGGTTGCGGTGACGAGAACCTCGACCGCATGTGCACGAAGATCTACGACCACGTGACGCACACGGCTGAGCATCTGGTCGAGACCGCCGAGAACCTCGAGCGCGAGTACGGTATCCCCATCGTCAACAAGCGCGTTTCCGTCACCCCGGTGGCCCAGATCGCCGCGTGCTGCAAGGATGAGGACCTCACCCCCATCGCGCATGCCCTCGACCGCGCGGCCGAGACGCTCGGTATCGATTACCTGGGCGGCTTCTCCGCACTCGTCCAGAAGGGCATCGGTGACGCCGACCGCCGCGTCATCCAGTCCATCCCCCAGGCGCTCATGTTGG
>CABRZY010000011.1 GCA_902475475.1 uncultured Collinsella sp. | reverse complement strand
GCCGGTGGCGCTCCCCGGCTTGACCAAGCACTCCCAAACATGGCCCAGCGGGTCAACATCCTCGCGGCGCTTGAGCAGCAACGTCTCGACCACGCCGCCCGAGCCCGTCTTGCGACCGATAAGACGGGCCGGCATCACGCGCGTCTGGTTGATGACGAGCACGTCGCCCGGCTCGATATAGTCGATGATGTCACGGAAGATACGGTGTTCAACGGTACCGCCGTGCTCCAGCGGCATTCCCGCCTGGGAGCCCTTGCGATCCACCACCAGCAGGCGGCAGGAGTCGCGCGGCTCGGCAGGAGCCTGGGCAATCAGTTCCTCGGGAAGGTTGTAGTCAAAATCATCAGTACGCATAGACACGTCGGATACTCCTTATATAGCTAAAGTCCGCTCTACATCCTAGCAGGCTGCCAGCCCAAAAGAACTACTTTTTGGACGCTTTGCGCTCGTCGCGGATGCGGGCGCGGTCCATGGCCGCCTCGACGGCCGAGAATCGGCAGCCGCAGTAATTCTGCCGATACATGCCCAGCTCGCGCGAACGACGCGTGGCCTCGGGATAATACGGGCGAAAATCGCGAATGACCGGGACGAGCCCATGTGCCGCCGCCAAGCGCTCAAGCACATCATTGCAGGTTTCGAACAACTGATACGGCGAGACGGCGAGCGTCGTACCCACAAACTCAAACCCACGCTCCTGGGCCACACGGCATGCCTCGGCCAGACGCAGGGCATAGCACGCGCGACAGCGACGGGGCCGATCGGCGCCCAGTGGGGCCACGCCGGCCTCCCAGCGCTCGCGGTCCTCCCCCGCCTCGATGAGCTCGATGTCGCCATCGGCACACCACCGGCGCAGCTCGTCCAAGCGGCGCTGCCATTCATCGCGCGGTTGAATATTGGGGTTGGTCCAGCAAATCGTGGGCTCAAACCCCTCCTCGCGCAGCAGGCGAACCGGCTCAAGCGAGCATGGTGCACAGCACGCATGCAGCAACAACGACTTCATCGACATCTCCTCACCCAAAAAAGCGCACGCCAAAGGACGTATCCTCGCAGGCGACAATGCGGCGGTCGCGCAAAATGGTCCGCACGTAATACCAGTCGCCTACACAGCCCGACAAATGCAAGCCGGCAGCCAGATAGCACAGCAGCGGATAACCCGAAAACGCAAACCCCAGGGCAAGCGTTGTCGTCACAACAACCGTCGGCGCCAGGCAAACCGCCATGTACCGCCGGCGCGAATACACAACGCCTTCGGCGCAGGCATAGATCATCGCCGTCTCGCGATTCGCCCCAAAGGTCACCTTCGCGCCCGCAGGCGCCAGCAGCTTAAATAACACACCGTGCACCAGCTCGTGCACGGCGAACGACGCCATTGAGATCGCAGCCAAGCCGACTATCCAGCCCACGACAGCCATCCAGCCGCCCGCGTCAGCCGCATCCAAGTCTGCAGGCCCGCCCAGCAGCATAAACACCGGCACCAGGCACACGGCAAACACGCCGACTACGACCATCCCCCACACGAAGCAAGCGTGCAGAAAATCCTCGTCCTCAAACGCATGTATGTTGGAAATCTCATTCATAGCATCTTAGGATAGCGCCCCTGCCACGTACCCGTCCGCATGTGCGATAATGTCGAACGATATGCACGAATTGACCACCGCGTCGCCAGGCCTTGCGCCCGGCCGCGCTCTCACCATATGCGAAGGAGTCCCATGGCATCCAAATACTCCATGAACGACCGTCCCAGCTGGCCTCGCCGCGCCATCGTTACCGCCGGCGAGCCCTACGGCAACAAGGGCCTTCACTTTGGCCACGTCGGTGGCGTCTTTGTCCCGGCCGACTTCTTCGCCCGCTTCCTGCGCGACCGTCTGGGCCGCGAGAACGTCATCTTCACCTCGGGCACCGACTGCTACGGCTCGCCCATCATGGAGAGCTACCGCAAGCTCAAGGAGAACGAGGGCTACGACAAGTCCATCGCCGAGTATGTCGAGTCCAATCACTCCCGCCAGGCCGCGACCCTCAACAACTACAACATCAGCTGCGATATCTACGGCGGCTCGGGCCTTGAGCCGGCTGCGCAGATTCACAACGAGGTGACCGCCGAGATTATCGAGCGTCTGCACGAACAGGGCACCATCTCCAAGCGCTCCACGCTGCAGTTCTACGACGCCAAGGCCGGCACGTTCCTCAACGGCCGCCAGGTGATCGGCCGCTGCCCCATCCAGGGCTGCAAGTCCGAGAAGGCCTATGCCGACGAGTGCGACCTGGGCCACCAGTTTGAGCCTGAGGAGCTCATCGCGCCCAAGAGCCAGCTCACCGGCGAGGTGCCCGAGCTGCGCCCGGTCGACAACCTCTACTTTGACCTGCCGGCCTACCTCGACTTTATGAAGACCTATACCGCCAAGCTAGCCCAGAACCCGCAGGTTCGCTCCGTGGTCTCCAAGACCATGGAGGAGTGGCTGCTGCCGGCTCAGCTGTATATCCAGAACAAGTTCCGCGAGGCCTTCGATGCCGTCGAGGATCAGCTTCCCGAGCACACCGTGCTGGAGCCCGAGGGCAACAAGAGCAGCTTTACCGTCACCTTCCCCAGCTGGAAGGAGCGCGACGACGCCCACGCGGTGCTCGCCAACGGCGGCGTGCGCTTCCGCAGCGGCAAGGCGCTCGTGCCCTTCCGCATCACCGGTAACATCGACTGGGGCGTTCCGGTGCCCCAGGTCGACGGCGTCTCCGACGTCACCTGCTGGTGCTGGCCCGAGAGTCTGTGGGCGCCCATCAGCTATACGCGTACCGTGCTCGCGCGCGATGCCAAGGCCGCCGGCGTGACCGAGGGTGTCGCCGCCCAGGATGCCGCCCTCATGGGCGAGCCCGCTGCCGACTCCACGCAAGTGCCCGCGCCCACCTACCAGCACAGCTCGCTCGACTGGCGCGACTGGTGGTGCTCTGACGACGCTCAGATTTACCAGTTTATCGGTCAGGACAACATCTACTTCTACTGCATCGCGCAGACCGCCATGTGGGAGGCCCTGGGCTGGAACCTCACGCAGAGCACCGTCAGCGCCTGCTACCACCTGCTCTACATGGGCAAAAAGGCCAGCTCGTCCTCGCAGACGCCTCCCCCGCCGGCAGACGACCTGCTCAACCACTACACCTGCGAGCAGATGCGCGCGCATTGGCTGTCGCTCGGCCTGTCCGAGAAGCCGGTAAGCTTTAGCCCCAAGGCATATGACACACGTGTGACCGGCAAGGACAAGGACGGCAACGAGGTGCGTGCCTGCGACGACAAGCGCGTCATCGATCCGGCCCTTAAGGAGAGCGCGCTGTTGACCGGCGTGTTCAACCGCTTGGCCCGCAGCTGCTTCTACGGCGTCGCCGTCAAGGAGGGCGACGAGAGCCCCTACCGCAACGGCTGCATCCCCGCTGGTGCCGCTTCTGACACCGTGGTCGAAGCCGCCCAGCAGGCAACCCTTGCCTTTGAGCAGGCCATGTACAAGTTCGAGACGCACCGCGCGCTTGCCGTGTGCGACGACTACCTGCGCGCCGCCAACAAGCGCTGGAGCGACGCCTCCAAGGCCGCCAACAAGCTCGAGGGTAACGAGGCAAACGCCGCCATGACGCAGGCCCTCGTCGACGCCTTTACCGAGCTGCGCGTGGCGACCGTCCTGATGCACGGTATTGTGCCGGCCGGCTGCGAGCTCATCTGCGAGTACTTCGACGTCGATCCGGTCGCCTTCTTTAGCTGGGATAACATCTTTGCCTCCACGGACGAGTTCGTGGAAAGCCTGGGCGAGAAGCCCGGCGAGCACCGCGTGAAGCCGCTGCCCCCGCGCTTCGACTTCTTCAGCAAGCACGAGAGCCAGTACTAAAACAACACTCGACATGTAATGGAATGGGAAGGAAAGACGGATGTCCAAGCCGCGTCGTCGTAAGCAAAAAAAGCAGGTTAAGCCCGAGCTCAAGCTTAGGCAGTTTGCTGCTACCGAGCTTTCCGACCAGCTTGCCGCCCAACACTCCGCCGCCGACCTGCCGCGCTTTATGGTCGACACGGTCGCCGGCGCCTATGCGCCCGCCGATGCTCACCTCATGATCGAGGGCTTCGGTGCCGCAGCCGCACGCCCGGTCACGCTGCGCGCCAACACGCTCAAGGCAACCGCCGAGGACATCGCTGCGGCGCTCGATGCCGCCGGCATCGCCCACAACGCTGTCGCCTGGTACCCGGACGCCTTTATCCTGCCCGAGGCCCAGGTTTCCGACCTATGGGACCTCGACATCTACCGCGACGGCAAGATCTACCTGCAGAGCCTGTCATCCATGATGCCGCCGTTGGTCCTGGGCGCCCAGGCAGGCGAGGACATCCTGGACATGTGCGCAGCCCCTGGCGGCAAGACGACGCAGATCGCCGCCCTCACGCAGGGACAGGCACACCTCACCGCCTGTGAGATGAACATCCCCCGCGCCGAGAAGCTCGAATCAAACCTCCATCGCCAGGGTGCCAAAAACGTGCCCGTCATGCGCATCGACGCACGCGAGCTCGACGAGTTCTTCCGCTTCGACCGCATCCTGCTCGACGCCCCCTGCACCGGCACGGGCACCGTCATCAGCGGCAACGAGAAAAGTCTGCGCGGCCTGACCGAGCAGTTGCTGAGCAAGTGCACCCGCTCGCAGCGCGCGCTTCTGGACCGCGCCATGGGTGCCCTCAAGCCGGGCGGCACGCTCGTCTATTCCACTTGTTCGATCATGCCGCAGGAAAACGAGGACGCCCTGCAAGAGGCCCTCGACAAGCATATGGACTGCGAGCTCATCCCCCTTGACGGCACGCCGAGCGAAAGCGAAGCACGCCGCGCCCAGGAAGCCGGCGAGGAGCCGCGCGTCGAGTCCAACGCTCTGACCGAGGCCATTGCCGCGGGTCAGGTATCGGCCATCGCCAACGGCCTGCCCGGCACGCTCACCATTCCGCCTAGCCGCGACTTTGAGGGCTTCTACATTGCCCTGATTCGAAAACGCAGCTAGCGCACGGATCCAAAACTCAACAAGCTATCTCTGTGCGCGTTTGCCCTGCTGGTCGCGATGCTGTTTAAGCATCGCGCGCTCCTTGCGTTCGGCCCTTTTGCCCTTAATGGCCGTGACCACAAAGTAGATGACCGCGGCGGCAACGATTGCGGCCACACACAGGCCAATCGAGCCAAACATTGCTGTCAATTCCATACCGCGTCACCTCTCTTTTAAACGGGACATTCAAGATAGCACCTCGATACCCGCCACCACAGCTCCTTCACGTTCGCCGGCCCTTCGGTCTAACGGATGGCGCGGCGGGGAAAAATCAACTCGTCAAACGATTTAGCATTCGCTATTCCGGCTGCATCGCGCCGGCCGTCATCACATAGAATCGAGCCTCCATGGATACCCTCAACGATCTAAATGAGCGCGTCGACGCCTTTGTCGGCACCAGCTCCTTCGACACGCCTGCCGCGGCAAACGACCAAGCTCCCATCGATGTGCCCGCCGAGGTTCACGAGGACATCGTCGCCTCGGTCGATTTCTCCGAGGTCGAGCTCGCAGACGAGTTCACCGAGCCCCAGGTAGCCGTGACCCCCAACGGACTGCTCCCCATGGAGCCACTGCCCATCGACGGACGTTTGCGCAAGGCGGCCCTTCGCATGCCCGACGAGATCGAGGAGGCCAGCGGCTTTACGCTCTTCGGCCGACGCATCAAGTCGCTCATTTACACCACCGACGTCGCGGTTATCCGCAACTCCAACGCCGATGCCGTCTTTGCGGTATACCCTTTCACGCCGCAGCCCGCCATTACGCAAGCGCTGCTGACCGTCGCCGAGTGCCCGGTCTTTGTAGGCGTGGGCGGCGGAACTACGACCGGTAAGCGCTCCGTGCAGATGGCAGCCGTCTCCGAGATGCAGGGCGCGGCGGGCTGCGTGGTCAACTCCCCCGCTACTGCCGAGATGGTAGAGCACATCACCAACATCGCCGACATCCCCGTCATCGCCACGGTCGTTCGCTGCGACGACGATGCCCACGCCAAGGTGCGCGCTGGAGCCAAGATTCTCAACATCGCCGCCGGCAAGAACACGCCCCAGGTCCTACGCGAGCTGCGCGAGCACTATCCCAACCTGCCGCTCATCGCGCCGGGCGGCAAGACGCCCAAGAGCATTCGCGAGACCATCGCCGCCGGCGCCAACGCCATCATCTGGACACCGCCTTCGGCCCAGCAGCTACAGACCGACATGATGCAGCGTTATCGCAAGATGAAGGAAGACGCCACACCTGTCATCTCGCGCGACGACGTGCCCATTATCGACCAGGTCGCCGCCGCCGAGGTCAGCCAAGTCGAGAACATGAATCCCGACGTGCCGATTCCCGACGAAGTCATCGAGCGCGTTGCTTCGATCCACGAGCGCGTCGAGGAGCGTCGCGCCAATCGCGGCCTCAAGCCGTCACTGCACGGCTTCTTCTTCCGCGGAAAGAAACGCTAGCCGCAACAGCAAGGCCCGCTCCACAAACAACGGAACGGGCCCTTTCTGTTATCGAATGTCAGGAGGGACAGGCGCAGCGGTTAAAACTGTCAGCCAGCCCACGAACGTTAATCCACGCGCTTGTCGCCCATAAAGAAGAGCGCCACCGTACCAGGTCCGGTATGCGAGCCAATCAGAGTACCGATGTCATTGATCTCAATCTTGCCTTTAAGCTGCGGAACCTGTTCCTCGATCAGCGCCGCGACCGCCTCGGCATCCTCGCGGCACGCCGACTGCGACATGATGCACTTACCCGAATAATCTGCACCGTCCTGCACGTGTGCCATCATGGTCTTGGCCATCTCGGAAATCGCGCGCTTCTTAGTGCGAATCTTCTCACGTGGCGACAGCTTGCCATCGCAATCGACCGTCATAAGCGGGCAAATCTTAAGCGCCGTGCCGATGATCGCGCTCGCGGCCGAAATGCGACCGCCGCGCAGGTAGCTCGACAGATCGGTCGAGAAGAACCAGTGGTGCAGGTTGAGCTTGTGCTCCTCGATCCAGGCAGCCGTCTCGTCGAGTGAAGCCCCGCTATCGCGCACATCGGCGGCATATTCCAACAACAGGCCAAAGCCCGAAGACGCCGCCAGCGAATCGATGACGCGCACCTTGCCGCCCTGGGGATAGCGATCCGCAAGCATCTGCGCCGCAACGCAGGCCGATCCATACGTGCCCGAAATACCCGACGACAACGTCAGGTGCAGCACGTCTTTACCCTCAGCAACAAACGGCTCCCAAAACTCCTCGTACTCACCCACGCTCACCTGAGACGTCTTGGGCATGGCGCCCGCGGCAATCTGGGCAAAAAACTTGTCCGGCGTAATCGACTGATACAGATCGTCCGTATAGACGACATCGTCGATCTCGTAATGAAAACACACGACAGGGATATTGCGCGACGCAAAGAACTCACGGGTTCGGTCGGCGGCGGATTCACAGGTCAGGACAAAATCACTCATATGAGGCTCCTTACTCATTGCTGCGCAAATTATCGCACAGTGAGCCTACATGCGGTACATATGTCCACTATTTACCAAATCGAACCAAAAATAGTGAACATCTTTACCACCATCGTCTCCACCGGCCCCACGCATAAATATCTGAGAAAACACCCTCTGTCGTCTCCACCCAACCACCATATCTACCTCAACTAAATCGATTTACCAAACCGTTCAGCCGACAATTCAGCCGCTGGCGCAAAATCGAAACAAAAGCGGCGCATACTGATAAACGTTTGACGCTGTTTATCAGTTTTACCAGCCCCATCGGAAGGTGTTTCATGGTCGCATTCGATCGCAATCCGCAAGACTTTAAGTATCTGCGCCTGCTGTCGAGACAGTTTCCCACCGAGCAATCCGCGTTTACCGAGATCATCAATCTCTCGGCCATCCTCAACCTACCCAAAGGCACCGAGCATTTTATGAGCGACGTGCATGGCGAGTACGAAGCCTTTATGCACATCCTCAACAACTGCTCGGGCGTCGTGCGCGAACATGTCGACGAGATCTTTGGCGACACGCTCTCCTTTGACGAAAAGGGCGAGCTGTGTACGCTCATCTACTACCCGCGCGAGAAGATCGACCTGGTCCGCAGCCGGCGCGAGGACTCGCCAACCTGGTATAAGACGATGCTTGACCAGCTCATCATGGTCGCTCGCTCGCTTTCGAGCCGCTATACGCGCTCCAAGGTGCGTAAGGCCATCCCGCGCGATTACGCCTACATCATCGACGAGCTGCTGCACACGCATCCGGATGAGAACAACTACCGCGTGCGTTATCACGAGCGCATCGTGGAGTCCATCCTGGAGACCGCAAGCGCCGACGACTTTATCGAGTCGCTCGCCTCGCTCATCAAGCGCCTGGCCGTCGACCACCTGCACCTGGTGGGCGACATCTTCGACCGCGGCGGCGGCGCGGCCAAGATTATGGACCGTCTGCTCACCTACCATTCACTCGACATCCAGTGGGGCAACCACGACCTGCTGTGGATGGGTGCTGCGGCCGGTGAGCCCGCCTGCATCGCCACGGTGTTGCGCAACAACCTACGCTACGACAACTACGAGATCCTGGAGAACGACTACGGCATCTCGCTGCGTGAGCTTGTCGCCTTTGCCGATGCCACCTACACCGCCGGTGAGTCCATCACCCCGCTGATCAAGGCCATCAACGTGCTGCTCTTTAAGCTCGAGGGCCAGATTATCCAGCGCCACCCCGAGTTCGATATGACCGACCGCCTGTTACTTGACAAGATCGACCACGACACCGGCACGGTCACGCTCGCCGACGGCAGCGTGTGGCCGCTCACGACCAACGACTTCCCCACCGTCGACCCGGCGGACCCCTACACGCTCACGTCTCAGGAGCAGCACATCATCGACAAGCTCGTGTCCGAGTTTGTCACCGCCGATCACCTGCATCGCCATATCGATTTCCTCTACACCCACGGCTCGATGTACAAGGTCGCCAACGGCAACCTGCTCTTCCACGGCTGCGTTCCGCTCAACGAAGACGGCACCTTTAGCAGCATGAACTGCCTGGGCACCTGGCACGCTGGCCGCGATTATCTCGATTTTTGCGACCACATCGCCCGCCGCGCGTGGCGCGTGGGCGACCGCGATGCCCTCGACTGGATGTGGTACCTGTGGATTGGCTTCAATTCACCCGCCAGCGGACGCCTGGTGCGTACCTTTGAGCGCGCCTATATCGCCGATAAGAGCACCTGGGTCGAGCCGATGGACCCGTACTTTACGCTTACCAAGTCGCCCTCGGTCTGCGACGACATCATGCGCGAGTTTGGCGTCGCGCCCATGGCATGCTCGCCGACCGGCCACATCATCAACGGCCACACGCCCGTTAAAACCACCAAGGGCGAGCAGCCCATCCGCGCCGAGGGCAAGCTGCTGGTCATCGATGGCGGCTTCTGCCGCGCTTACCATCCCAAGACGGGTATCGCCGGCTATACGCTCATCTCGAGCTCGCGCGGCTGCCGCCTCAAGTCGCACCGGGCCTTTACGACGGTTGCCGAGGCACTCACGCGCAACGTGGACATCGAAAGCGAGACCAACCGTTTTGACCAAGCAGACCGTCGCCGCATGGTGAGCGACACCGATACTGGCGCCAAGATCCGCAGCCAAATCCAGGACCTGCGTCAGCTGCTCGATGCATATAGAAACGGTGCTATCGAGGAGCGCGCCTAGCACCACCCGCGGGGATTGGCTAAACTTGCTGAGTTTGTCATCCCCGCGGCGCTTCGGCGCCAGCTTAAGGCAGGTACCATGCAAAAGCTCCTTGCGCAGATCATGAAATTTGGCGTCGTCGGTGTCATTGCCACGGTTATCGACTTTGGCATTATGAATCTGCTCCACTACGGTCTGGGCCTCAACATCCTAATCGCCAACACCAGCGGCTTTATCATCTCACTCATCTTTAATTACCTCGCAAGCATGAAGTACGTGTTTGCGCACAAGGAAGGCATGAGCCGCAAGCGCGAGTTCATCATCTTTGTCGTGCTGTCCGTGATCGGTTTGGTGCTCAACGACGGCATCGTGCTGGCGCTCAACGCCGGCCTGGGACTCGAGGCCAATATCGCCAAGATCTGCGCCACCGCGCTTGTCATGGTCTACAACTTTGTGACCCGAAAAATCTTCCTGGAGGGCGACGAGACAAAATAGCTCGAAACCCCTGCAGCATTACGGCGCCCACGGACGACGCGCACTCAGCGCAGTATCGTCCGTGGGTGTCGCTCGTTTACGGGCAAATTTTCAACGTTTGCGGATTAGCTCTTGAAAATTTGGCGAGTTCATATAGTTCTTGGCAAAGACCTTACGTTTCCCTTGTAAAAGCTCTAAAGTATCCTCTGCTCGATTCATCAACGCATTGGATGTGATTACGTGCGCAAGGCGCTGGCACAACCTCATACCAAGCAGTTCCTCAAGTTTGCCGTCGTGGGTCTTATCTCCTTTGGCATCGACTGGGGCATGCTCATTGCGCTCGTCGAGCTGTTCCACCTCGACTTTTTGATGAGCACCACGGTTTCGTTTATCACGTCCGTCGTGGTCAACTACTGGCTCAGCATGAAGTACGTGTTCGACCACCGCAAAGGCATGAGCCGCAAGCGCGAGTTCACGATCTTCACCATCCTGTCGGTGATCGGCCTGGGCCTCAACGACCTGTACATGTTTGTGGGCGTCACGTTTTTGAGCATCGGCTACCAGGCCATGAAGGCCATCGCCACGTTCCTCGTCACCTGGTACAACTACTTCAGCCGCCGCTTCTTCCTCGAGGGCGCACGGTCGTAGTCGATTCACTATTTGCTTGAATGTATAACCGGTTGGAATTCCCGTTCCAACCGGTTTTTTGTTTGCCGAGAGACCCGGCGATCCAGTCCCATTCGCATGAAAAACGGGCGGCTCGGATGTTGGTCCGAACCGCCCGTCTGGCGCGCTATGTCGAGACCTCTAGCCTGTAACGTAATACCAGACTACGTTGTCGCCGTTTGAGAGAACGTAGTTACTACAGGCCGTCATGGGCGTTGTGCCGTTGACGGAGTACATCCACCCGCTCGTGCCGCCGTACTGTTTCTCGGCCAAACCACCAATCGCGGAAACATACGTGCCGTACGACGAGCCGTGTGCGTTGACAGAAAGGCCCAGCGCGCACAGGGCATCGTAAACGGTAGCGCCTTCGTTAAAGGTAAAGGTGCCACCAGAGGACACAGGATTGCCCACAGCACTCGATGTGACCGAAACCGTCACCGTTACGTAGTTGGACTCCTGCGAGCCGCCCTGACCGCCCGAGGAAGCGCTTCCGCCATTAGAGGATGAGGCTCCATCAGACGACTGACCACCGCCCGAAGAAGCACCGCCAGACACATTGGAAGTATCACCGGCTCCCGTATTTTGGGCAGCGGATTTATCGCCAGACTTCTTGCCGCCCCGGTCCTCGGACTTCTTGCTATCCGAGTTTTTGTCCGATTCCTCGTTTGAAGACTCGGAATCGTCCTTGGCGTCGTTCGAACCCTTGGGCTCGTCTTTTGCATCATTCGAAGATTTGGAATCCTTGGAACTAGCCTCGCCCGAAGCGGCAGACGAGCCAGACCCCTTGGTGTCCTTGGCGACGACGCTCTCCCCCGTCACGGTCTGAACGATCCAGTCAATGGACCAGGCGCCGCTCTCGGAAGGATGGACGAAGCCCAGCGAGACGACGATCAGAATGGTGCACGCGGCAGCAAGAACGCCAAGGAGCGCCTTGCGACGAGAGGCGGACGCCGCCGAAGCGGCGCCCTGTTGCTTTGCATCGTCGAACTGAATGAACGAGGAATCTGGTTGCTTGAGGTCAGCGTCCTTGGATTTATTGGACACAACCCTCACCTACCGACGTTTGGTGAACACGAACACGCCGACGATGGCGAGACCGATGACGCCGGCGGCAACGCCAACAATGGCGAGCGGGTTGGTGCCAGTCTCCTGCTCGGAAGCACTAGAGGACTTCTTAGCAGTGGTCGTAGAAGCAGCACCCGTATCGGACTTGGAATCGGACTTCTTGTCGGACTTCTTGTCGTCCTTCTTATCGGACTTATCGGAGTCCTTCTTGTCGGACTTGTTGTCCTTGGTCTCGGTCTTGGTCGACACCGTCGTCTTGGTCGTCGGCTTATGACCCGGGGCGACAGCGCCGCCCTTCGAGCCGGAGCCGGAACCCGTGCCAGAACCAGCGCCAGTGCCGGAACCAGTACCGGTACTAGAACCGCCGCCGCCATTCGAACCAACGCCGCCATTGGAGCCTGAACCGCCATTGCCGCCAGGGTTAACGGCATTCTTGGTCCACTTGGCATACAACGTCAGGTCGGCCGTCACCGGCGTGCTAAAGTCATACGCCTGCACGCAAGCCTCATCGGTGAACCAACCGCCGAAAGTGTAGCCATCGCGCGTCGGATCGGCCGGCTTAACCAGCTTGCCATCGGCCGTAGCAACAAACTTAGTATCGCAAGCAGACCCGCCGTTGGAATTAAAGGCAACCGTCCAAGACTCAACGGCCCCAAGCTTGAACAGCGTGCCCGAGTCATTGATGTAGTACAGGTTGCCAGATGCATCGGCAATGACCGGAGAGTCACAGTACTGGTAATGGCCAGCCGCATCATAAATCTGCGTCGCCTCTGCATCACCGAGTGTATAGCGATACACGCCACCACCAGCAGAGTAGTTGACGTAATCCTTGCTATCCGCGCTGTTAACGGTGAAGTACACATAGGTCTTGCCGCCCTGAACACTCACCAGCGGAGTAGCAGCAATACCGTTGAGGCCAGCCGGCAGCGCCTTGCCGTCGGCAGCAGCGACCATCGTGGTCTTACCCGTCTTCAGGTTATAGAGAACCAGAGCAGAGCCCGTAGCCGTCTGTCCGCCGACAATCAGATTGTCACCAGACACCGCAGGGGCGCTCAGATTATTCGTAAGGCCCAGGTCAACCGTCTCCTGCTCGCTCAGTACGCCCTTCGCCGAGAGCGAAATCACATGGAGCTTTCCGTCGTGCGTCATCTGATAGAAGGTCGAACCATTGGACGGATCGACAATGCAATCGGCATTTGCAACAGCGCCGAGCTTCATGGTCGAAACGACATCGCCCGTCGTCTTATCAATGCACTTAAGCGTACCCGCGCTCGTAGGAACGATGGCATACTTATCCGTCAAAGCCGCACCAGTCCAGTAATAGCCCTCGGCAGGGTCGATGTTCTGCCAAGAAACTTCGCCCGTGGCAATCTTAATGCGCGCAAAGGAGCCGTTGCCGTAGGTCGCATTGTAATTCTCGTCATACGAAATATCGACCGAGCCTACATAGACGTACTCGCCGTCCGAAACGACGGTGCAGGAGCTCTGCGTCAAGTCCGTCAAACCAGGCGTCAGCCACTTGCAGATCAGCTTGTCTGCAGTAATCGCCTGGACCGCACCGCCGTTGAGCGGAACGATGATAAGGCCATTGGTATAGATCGGACGAGAGGTATAGCTCACCTTGGAGGCAAGCGGCGCAGAGGCAACCTTTTTGCCCGTGGACGAATCGATCTTAATGAGCTCGTTCTCGGTCGCGATGTACACAAAGCCGTTAGCAATGACAGGCTCGCTGCAGTTGGCATACTGCTGACCAGACTCGGCCTTCCAATCGAAGGCCCACTTAAGACCGGCGGCCTGCGCAGGCGTCTTGGCATCCGTTACGGTCGAACCGTTGCCACTGTTGCCGTAGCCGGCCCACTCGGCATCCCAATCAGGAGTCGTCGCACCCGGGTCCACGACAATCTTGTCGGGATCGGGCATGGCCGAATCGTCGGTGGTATAGGCAAGTGTGACCTTATCGCCGCTCTTGAGCGTAATCTGATTAGCGCAGAGTAAGGAGGGCTCTCCATTGATATACAGGTGCCAATATTTGTTGGTCGCACCATCATAGCCGTACGTCTCGTCTTCGAATGGCGAGTTGATGGAATTGAGGAACCAGTACTCACCACTCTGGGAGCCGTTGTACGTAACGCCCTTGGCCTTCAGAACCGTCTCAATAAGGTTCTGGGCAGTAGAGCCTTCGGGCAGAGAAACGTTGCTTGCCGAGCCCCAGCGAGCATTGTTGCCGTTGACATCGGGACCGATAACATCGACAGACCCAAGAACCTGGCCAGGAAGGGCATCGGCGTCAGCACCATACATAAAGGTGACGGCATCGCCCTCATGGAGCTCGTAGGCACCGGCGCCAACGTCGGCGAACTTGCCATTTACGTAGAAGCGCCAATAGCTATTGGTCGCAGCATCCCAGCCATAGGACTTACCATCGAACGGCGAATAAATGCCGTTGAGGAACCAGCCCCAAGACGATTCGCTAGCATCGAGCTTAAGGCCGGTCTGCTCAAGGAGATCCTTGGCAGTGGAGCCTGCCTTGAGACTCGTCTGGCCCGTCGAAGCCCAAACCTGCTGCTTGCCGTCCTTGTCCTTACCGAGAACCTGAACAGAAGCATGGACAGAATCGGAGGGCAGCTGGTCGCCCCAGCCACCGTAGAACCACGTAACGGTATCGCCGGCATGGATGGTGACATTGTCCGCCGTATAGTCACTCGACTTGCCGTTGATGAACAGCTGCCAATAGGTCGAATAATCTTGGGGCGTACCCAGCTCAACACCGTTGTACTTAAGGCTCAGAATGAAGGAGCCCGCAGCAACGGCGTCAATGTCGTTCGCCTCGAGTGCGACCTTCGTAAGATCAAGCGCGCTCGAGCCGGACGTCACCACATACTGCGCGTTATCGACCCAAGCCTGAGTCTTGCCCTGGGCATCGCGACCAATGACGGTCACATTTGCGGCAACCTGGTCCTTAACGACAGGGGACGCGCTACCAGCCGTATAGGCAAACTCAACCTTCTGCCCCTGGGTGAGCTTAACGCTGCTCGCGCCAACCGAGGAAGACGCACCGTCGACGAACAGCTGCCAGAAGGCATAAGTCGTCGGATCGAAGGCAAGCGTGCGGCCATCGTTCGGGGATGTGATGCTTTTGAGGTAGAAACCGTATGCCGTGTTCGGATCGTAATCCGCCTTAAAGCCCGTCTTCTGCTGCAGCTTAACGAAGGCATCCGCAGCCGTCGCGCCCTCGTCGAGCTTGAGCTGCGTGGGTGCCACCCAGGTCTGAGCCTTGCCGTCGGCATCGGTGCCGATAATCGAGAACGAGACCTCGACTTGCTTCTTGGCGATATCGCCGGTTTCTGTCGGGTTCTCCGTCTGAACGGCAGCCGCGGCGGCAGATCCTGCTTGGCCAGCGGATGCCGTCGAAGACTGCTCGCTCGTAGCAGGGCTCTCCCCCGTCGCCGAGCCTTCGTCGCCAGTTGCTGCCTCTGTTGTGGCGGCACTAGCTGCAGGCGCGCCCTCGGAATCCGAGACCTCGGTGCCGCTCTGCTCGGCGGTACCGCCCGCAAGCGCTGCGTCCTCGCCCGGCGTCGCAGCCTGAGCCACAGCCTCGGCAATGCCCTCGGCGCCCTCGGCCCACAGCTGAGCCGGTGTGGTGCCAAAGGCCATCGCGAAGGCCAGGAATGCCACCAGGCCGCGCTTGGCTACGCCGCGCGCAATTGCGCCACGGCGATGCGAGACGCGCTCGCGCTCGTCCTCAAACATATCCAATTGTCCCCCATTGTCTGTACTTGGAGCGTTGCCTTGAGGCTGCCCCACGTCATCGCGCATGTTGCGCTCGAGTTCCCCCATCGGGGTCCTCCTTCCCTCCAGAGCCCTATGCACACCGGCGGCATACGCCGCGGCAACGTGCAAGATGGGAGGCGATCCGACTTAACCTTAACGGCTCAGGCGCGCCGTCCGATCTGCGACGCGAACATCCCGAGCCAAGAGGAATTACGGTTACTGGTACAGCCGGGGACTTGCACCCCGATTCTCCCAAACGCGCAGGAAAACCGCGCATTCGTGCGTCTCCGCACCACCATCTAGGCCATCGATTATTACCGTCAAAATGGTATCACGCAAAAGGGCCTCGCACGCAGGCGAAGCCCATGGTAAAAGCTATTGTTTGCGATAGGAAATTGCGGTGACGGTCGCAGCCTCTAGTGTTTGCCGCCGTGGCTGTTGAGCCAGATATTGCGGCCCAGCATAAGCGCCAGCACCAGCGCGCTCACGTAGCCCATAAAGCCAATGACCGGGATACCAAACACAACCGGCTCGATGCGTGCGTAGTACACCACCGACGAACCGATAAACAGGCCGGCGATAACGATAGCCATCGACATGCGGTCGATAATTCCGCCCAGCTGTCGCAGTGCCTTATCGCTGCTCATGATCTGCGTGTTCACCTTAAGCTGGCCGCGCGTAAGCATGCGCGAAGCCAGCCCCAGGTACTCAGCCGCCTCGAGTGAGCCCTTCGCCGCGCGATAGCTGCTCGCGGCAAGATCGCGCCCCATGTCGCGCACGCGCGCATAGGTGCTTTTCTCGTTTTTAATGTGGGTTTGGATGATCTGGATCATGTTGACGTTGGGCATGTACTCGGTCAGCAAACCCTCGAGCGTCACCATGCCGCGCGCGAACATCGTCACCACGCTCGGCAGCTCAACGTCGTTTTTGCGCGCCAAGTTTAGCAGCGAGGTCAAAAACTCGCCGATATCCAGATCCTTCAGGTCAAGGCCCGCAAAGTCAGCCACGATAAAGTCAAGATCGGACAAAAAGCCCGAATGATCGAGCTCAGCCGAGTCGCCACGCGTCACGGCGAAGCGCATGAGCGAATCCTTGAGCTTGGGCACGTCACCCTCGGCCACGGCGAAAATCATATCCTTGACGATACCGCGATCGTGACTCGACATGCGTCCGACCATGCCCAAGTCGATAAAGTAGACGATGCCATCCTTGAGAATGATGTTTCCCGCATGCGGGTCGGCATGGAAAAAGCCGTCGTCGAGCACCTGCGTCGAGCAGTCCTCGACAATCGCGGCACCGATCTTTTCCAAGTCATAGCCCTCGGCCACCAAGCGTTCGGGATCGGCGATCGAAATGCCGTCGACGTAGTCCATAACCACCACGTGCTCGGTGCACAGGTCCAGATAGGATTTAGGGCACGTCACGCCATGAACGCTCTTATGGAACTCGTAGAAGTCGTTGAGGTTTTTGGCCTCGGCCAAAAAGTTGGTCTCCTCGCGAAACGAGGTCCACAACTCCTCGACTACGCCGTGCAGATCAACGAATTGATCGGTGTTGACGAACTTGGAAACGATACGCACCACCGAGCGGATGATATCGATGTCCTGCGCCATAACCTGCTGCGCACCGGGGCGCTGCACCTTAACGGCCACGTCTTCGCCCGTCACCAGACGAGCGCGGTGCACCTGCGCGAGCGATGCGCTACCAAGCGGATTGGGGTCGATCGCATCGAACATCTCCCCCAGGCGCAGGCCGTATTCCTCTTCCAAGCAGCGGAGCACTACCTCGTACGGCACCGGCTCCACGTCGGAGCGCAGACGACGCAGCTCATCGCAAAAGCGCTGCGGCAGAATCTCGGACCGGTTGGCCAGAATCTGCCCCATCTTGACGAACATGGGGCCGAGCTCCTCGAGCAGGCGGCGCAAGCGAACCGGCGTGAGGTTATCCCACACACGGTACTTTTTGACCAGGCGAACAATCTGCCCAATGCGTTCGCGACGACCCGCCGGCGTGAGCTGGTATTCCTCGTCCGGCGCCATCGCGTCGGGCTCCTCGGGCACCATATCGACAGCGCGCGGCTTCTTGCGAGCGCCCGAGACGGCGGCGTCGACCTCATCGACAACCGCCGCCTCGTCACCCAGAGGATCTAGATTGTTGAAATCGGTGGTGGAATCTGCCATCTGCGCTGCTACTCGGCCTCTTCGGCGTCCTCTGCGTCGTCGGGCTCAACGGACTCGACGGGCACCGAGGTCACGTTGTCCTCGACCGAATCGACGATGTCGCGCACATGGGCCAGGAAGGCCGTGCGCTCGGGGGCGGTCATAACGCGGACACGGGCAAGGATGAGCTCGTCGAGCACGCGCTGGGCCGCGGTCTCGCCCTGCGTGCCCAAGCGCTCGGTCAGATCGGAGATGGTACCGCCGGCCTGCTCGAACATATGTTTGTGATTGGAGACAACCATGGTTAT
>CABRZY010000010.1 GCA_902475475.1 uncultured Collinsella sp. | reverse complement strand
CCGACCTCCTCGTGCAGGATATCGATGGCGTCCCGCCGGCAACATCGCCGACGGGCGCCGTTTTTGAGTGTAGTCATTGGGGTCATTCTTAAGGGGCGTTCTTAAACGACTAGTCATTAAAGAGCGTCCCCAATGACTACTTGCGACCAAGGCAACGCCGGTGTCTTGGCAACGACAGCGAAAACGCCCCTAAGCGAGCAAGGTGACGTGAAAGAGGAGGGCATTGACCTTTTGGTCATGCCCGACGATTGAACGTCAGATTGCCGCTTAGGGGCGTTTGCAGCGTCGCGCCGTTACGCGGTTTGGTAAAACCGCGTAACCCTACAGTTCAGTCACGACAACGCTGTTGTAGACCTCGTCCCAGCGGTCCATGACCAGGTGGCCGGTCTTGGGATCCATGGCGTTAAGCTTGCCGCAGGTATTGGCGGTCTTGAGCACCGTGACGTCGTCGGCATCAGCAGCAATCGCATGCGCAAAGCCGGCGATGGTCGAGTCGCCGGAACCCGTCGCGTTCACAGCCGCAATCGCGGGCGTCTTGGCGCGGAACGCACGACCCTCATGGAAGCCCACCGAACCGGCAGCGCCCATCGAAACGACAACCCAGGGAATACCGGCAAAGCGGTCATCGGCGGCAAGCGCCTCGCGCAGGGCATCGACATCATCGGTCGTAAAGGACGTACCCAGCAGGCCGTTAATCTCGGTCAGGTTGGGCTTTACGAGCTCGGGCTTAGCGTCGGACTCCAGCGCGGCCTCCAGCGATGCACCCGAGGTGTCGAGCAGCACCTTGGCGCCCGCCTTCTCGGCGATCTTGACGAGCTCGGCATAGTAGCCGGCATCGACGCCGCGCGGCAGCGAGCCCGAAAGCGTCACAACGTCCGCCTTCGCTGCAAGCTCGGCGAACTTGGCCGTAAAGGCCTCGAGCTCGGCCGGGGCGATCTGCGGGCCGCTCTCCAGCAGCTCGGTCTGATTGCCCTCGTGCAGAATATTCAGGCAAATGCGCGTCTCACCGGCGATGGGCACAAAGTCGTTCTTGACGCCGTCGGCATCCATAAGCTCGGCCATATAGGCACCCATGTGGCCGCCGAGCAGGCCAGTCGCGAGCACGTCGTCGCCCAGCTGCAGCAGCACACGGCTCACGTTGAGGCCCTTACCGCCAGCAGTCTTTTCGGGCGTCACGCGGTTCACGTCGTCGATGATCAGCTTGTCGAGCTGATAGCGCGTATCAATCGACGGGTTCATGGTAACGGTCAGAATCATGTTGAACTCCTGTTCCGGGGCGGCATAACCCGCCCCAAACATACGATAGCTCGTTAAAGGATCTCGATCTCAAAGCCGCGGGTAACGGTCTCCCCCGGCTTGGCCACCAGGCAGCCGCGCTTGTGCTCCAGAATATCGTCCTCGTCGGAGCAGGTGGACAGACCACCCCACGGTTCCACGGCCACAAAGTCGCCCTCGGGCTTGCTCCACACAATCAGGTATGGCATATCGGGGAACGTCAGGCGCACGCCCTTGTCCTCGGTTTTCTTGGTCAGCGTAACCACGCGGCTCTCGAGCACGTCAAAGATGGTCTCTGCGAAGTCAAAGAGTTCGTGGGTCAGCGGCAGGTCATGGCCAACCATCGGGTTCTTGCTGCGATGCTCAACATCAATCAGGCCCGTCGAGGGAACGGCAGTACAGAGCTCGGCGGCCTCGCGCTGCTCAAAACGGAGCTCGTAGTCGTCATAGGACTCGCCCTCGTCAAGCGGGCACTTAAAGCCAGGGTGACCGCCCACAAAGAACGGCATGTCCTCGGTGCCCTCATTGGTCACCTCGTACGACACGGCCACCTTTTCCGCATCGATCGCGTAACGAGCAACGATCTTAAACGGATACGGGTACTGCTCGAGCAACTCGGCATGGTCGGTAGAGCTTAGGCTCAGCGCAACCATGTTGTCGCTCTGTTCCTCGAGCTTCCACTCCTGTTTGCGCGCAAAGCCGTGGCGGGCGAGCTTTACCTCGCGGCCACCCATGGTCGTTGCGTGACCGTCACGAAGGCCACCGCAGATCGGGAAACAAATGGGCGCCTGCCCCGACCAGACCGCCGGATCACCCTGCCACAAGTACTCACGGCCGTTGGCCGCAATAGAAGTGAACGACCCGCCCGCCGTGCTCAGTGCTACGCGGATAGAACCGTTATCAAGAACAAACTCCATGGGAATCTTCTCCTTCACATATCATCTCGCACGATCCATTGTGAACGTCGTGCCTTTAGCAGAAAGGTAATGAGGCAGCGCCGCAAACAAAAGAACAATGCACGTCCAGACCGCTGGGCCAATTGGGCTGATAGAAAACCGGCCCGCGCCCCCTCACAGAAACGCGAGCCGTCAACGGACTAGTTAATTACGCCGGATACCCGCTAATCATGGTATTCGCCGCGGTCCCACTTCTCGAGGAACTCGTCAAAGAAGTGCGGATCAGCCTGAGCCTCGGCGTCGGCCTTGTTGCAGGCATCGATCTTGGCGATCAGGGCATCGTGCTCGGGGGTCTTCTCGTAGGGCTCCTCCAGGAAGGCAAGCATGATGTCAGCCATCAGGAACTCGCCGGTAATCTTGCCGCCAAAACCCACGATGTTGGCGTTGAGCTCGCGACGAGCGTACAGGGCAGAGGTCATGTCGCGGACCAGGGCGCAACGGGCGCCGGGAACCTTGTTGACGGCGTTGGTGATGCCGATGCCGGTGCCGCACAGGGCCACGCCAAAGTCGGCCTTGCCGCTGGCAACAGCCTCGCCCACGGCCTTACCGTAGATGGGATAGTGCGTACGGGTGTGGCTGTAGGTGCCGCAGTCGAGCACCTTGTAACCAGCCTGCTCCAGGCGGTCGGCCAGATAGATCTTCTCGTCCGTAACGATATGGTCGCAACCGATTGCGATGGTCTTCTTCATCAGAACGTCCTTTCGTCTGAATTCACAAGTTGAGGTAGAAGTTCGAGTTCTCGGTGGCTCTCGTTAGGCCATCTTGTTGAGCATGTCGACACGGATCTGGTGACGGCCGCCGGCGTACTGGGCACGCAGGAACTCGCGGGCGATCTTCTTGGCGACCTCGGTGCCCACAACGCCCGGGCCCATGGTGACCATGCGCGAGCCGTTGTGCTCGCGGGTCATGTAGGCGGAACGCTCGTCGGAAATGTTGGCGACGACCATGCCCTTAATCTTGACAGCGGCCATATAGGAGCCGACGCCGTACTTATCGAATGCGAAGCCCTGGGAATCCTTGTGCTCCAGCAGGTCCTTGGCAACGGCGGTCGCGGAATCGACAAAGTCCGCGGCAGGGGTCTCGGAATAGTCGACGACCTCGTGACCGTCGGCGACGAGCATCTCCTTGATGGACTCCTTCATCGACATACCGTCGGCATCGGAAGCGATTACAACCCTCATGACATCCTCCTTGAGAGATACGCAGGTGCGTAGTTTCTGTTTGGAAGTGTTGAATCGCGTTCAGGTCCGGGCATCTGAATGTGCGGTTCTTCACTGTTCATGTTTATTTGAACACATTCGAACAGTAACTGCAACAACTATTTGTTTATCTTTGTTCTTTTTTGAACAAATATCGTTCACGGATGATTGCTGACCGTTTGAGCCGGGCGCGAACGTAGCGACCATGTGTTCAACAAACAAAAGGGCGCCAAGAACGTGTCTCGGCCGCCCTTCGGCGGTATTCCCCGGTATATACAGCTGTTTTAGCTACTCGGACTGCCCACCCTTTTTGGCGTGCTTGGACGGAGCACTCAGAAAGCGGCCCGTCAAATAGTTCGCCGGGCCGGAAATATCGATCCCCAGCAGTACGTGTCCCAGCCACAGGAACGCCACGAGCACCAGCAGCGGGATAACGCACGAAGTCACGATCATCACGATGACGCCTTCGATGAGGTCGGTCACCTGCCGCACGATCTCATCGGTCATCTGCTTGGCGCCGCTGGTCACCGACGTAACAAGGCTCGATGCCCCATCAGTCAACTGCTCGAGCACGTTTTTGGACGCCGTGGTCTCGGATTTTTTCTTGTTCGATTTTGAGCTGGTCTCGGCTGACTTGTCCGTGGTGTCGGCCGCGTCCGCAGCGTCCGCAGCCTTTTGCTCAGCTTGCTCAATACTTACGCGATACGTTTCATCGACCTTTTGCGACACCCATACGCTCGCGGGCACGAGCGCCATGCCGATCACGGCAACCACCAGTACGCGCGTCGCCACACGGCGCAGGACAGTGCTCGTGCTCCAGCGCCCGTGAATGCCGAGCGACACCGCAAAGAGCACCAACGCAAACGGGATTAAGACGCCCAAGCCAACCGACCACAAAATCGTGAGCAAATATTTCTCTAGGTATAGCACGGCAAGCACGATACCAAGGTTGCCCGAAAGCTGCGCGAGCTGCTCGGCAACCGGCGTTCCCGTATCACCAGGTAGCGCGGTAATGCCCGCAGACAGCGCCACGCACGAGGTCGTGAGCGCCAGTACGTTACCCTTCTTTTGGTCGATGACCTCGATGGTGGAGTCCCAAGTTTTGGTATCGGCGAAATGCGGACGAGCTACAAAGCCCGACAGCAGCGCCAGGACCACGAGCGCAACGATAAAGCCAATCTGCAGCTTTTTGTTTGCGCACACGACATCGGACAGACTGGGCTGCAGCTCGGTTACCGCCGTGTGCTCGGTTATCTGGACAGGACGCCCATGAGCCATCTCGTGCGCATCTTTCTTTTGAATCAATCCGTTGTCCGGCATTTGGATACCTCCTCATTCCGGCCTGTATTGCGGATGGAAGTATACCCACCCATCGAAAAACCGAACGGGAGGGCGTGCAGAAGCTCCAAGACTGCCCCCAACGACTAGTCGTTTAAGAACGTCCTCAATGACTATCTCGGGATGAGTTGCGGTGGAATAGGGATTGTTTTGCGCCCGCCGGCCCCTATTCAGTCCCCATTTCACCGCAACTTGGAGGAGGACAGAAAAAGCCCTGCCGCGGGTAGCGGCAGAGCTTTTGGAAGGGGACTTGGCTGTGAGGGCTCGTTAGGCGAGCTTGGCCTCGAGCTCGGCGATGCGCTTGTAGGCATCGATGGTAAAGCGGGTCTGCTTCTCCAGGATCATAGTGGTCATGAGAGTGTCCTGAGCGTGAGCCATGATGAAGGTCATCTCCATCTCGCCACCGCCGGCCTCCTGCGAAAGCAGTTTGGTCTGCGTGTCGTGGGCACCGATGAGCGCATCGCTGGCATCCTTGTGCAGCTGTTCGGCCTTCTCAAAGTCACCCTCGCGAGCAGCATCGAGCGCTGCAAGCAGATCGGTCTGGGCGTCACCTGCGTATGCGACGATCTCGAATCCAACCATCGAGATTTCTTCTTTGGTTGCCATATTGCGTTCCTTTCACATATGAACCAATGGAGAGCATCGCGTCCGGGCATACGCGCTGCGTTGTGTATGACAGAAACAATAACATTCAAACAAAAAAGAACAGCTCAAAACGTAATTTCGAACTATGAACGGTCACTTTTCGCCCGTGAACGGTTTTTAAACCAATCTGAACAAT
The DNA here is from genome assembly GCA_902475475.1 of uncultured Collinsella sp. Classification (GTDB taxonomy): domain Bacteria; phylum Actinomycetota; class Coriobacteriia; order Coriobacteriales; family Coriobacteriaceae; genus Collinsella. The sequence goes on along the minus strand of CABRZY010000010.1, from coordinate 13,439 downwards.
ATCGAACACAATTAGCGGCAACCCAAACAGGGCCGCAACCTAACGCAAATCGCGCACCGTATCGCCCTCTACGAGCACACCGGGAATCAGCATGTGCTCCACGCCAGACGCACCCCCATCGGCGCCGGCAATCTTGTCGACCGCCCACATGCCGACGCGCTTGTTGTCAAAGCGCACCGTGGTCAGGCGACGGTCGGGCACGATATCGCCCAGGCTGTCATCAACACCCACCACGCTCACGTCCTCGGGCACACGCCTTCCGCACGACTCGAGCCCGCGAATGCAGCCGTAGGCCATGGCATCGTTGGAAGCATAAATGGCCGTACAGGTCGGATCTTCCGCCAGAGCCTGACCGGCAGCATATCCGCTCTGTGCCGTCCAATCCCCACGGACGAGTCGCGGCGGTTCAATACCATGCGCGCGCAATGTCTCGCGCCAGCCTTCCTCGCGCCGCATGCCCGAAAGCGAGCGCTCGGGACACGAGATAAAGTGCACGGTTTTGTGCCCCCGCCCCAGCAAGTACTCGACCACCTGGCGCGAGCAATCGAACTGGTCGTTATCGACCGTTGAACAGAGCGGGTGCTCCAGCATCGTAACGAGCACCGTCTGCATGCCGGGCAGCGGCTCGAAGGTGCCAAAGTCCGCCGGCATGCGATTCATGATCACGACCATGCCGTCTACCGGCAGCGCGCTCATACGCGACGATGCGCTCTCAAGGGTATAGGGATGTCCATCTACTTTAGTGAGGGTGATGGCATAGCCATGTTTGTCGGCCGCGGCAGCAAAGCCCTCCATACGGTCGAGGTTGCCGGTACCGGTAATGTTGAACATGGCGACGCCAACGGTCTTAAACTTGCCACGGCGCAACGATCGACCGGCAAAATTGGGGCGATACCCCAGCTCGCGCATGGCGGCACGCACGCGCTCCTTGGTCTCGGGGCGCACGCTGGGCGAATCGTGCACGGTGCGCGAGACCGTCTGCTCCGAGACGCCCGCGAGGCGCGCCACGTCTTTGACGGATACCGATTTTTTAACAGCGGCCATAGGTCGATCTTTCTATGTCAACGATGCCATTGGTGGCACCTTGCGCAGTCATTTTTACCGCCTTCAAGTATATCCAACGCCTCCCCCACCATACGCTCACCACCCAAAACCTACCGTTCACCGACATTTTTGCTTCCCCGAACGGCTTTTGTCGCCCAAATGTTAACGTTGCCATTGTGCAAACACAGAGCCACCGGGCGGCTCAAACGTTTACGCACATGGAATCGACGGTCCACAGGCACAGGGGCCACCGGTTCGCATCTTTTTTTGTGTCGCAAAATGGCAACGTCAACATTTTGGCAACCGAACGTCAAAAGCTACCATCGTTGCTAACCCACCGACTCTTAGGAGCATTGCATGGAGCAACTCATCGCCATCATCGAAAAGGGTCAGCCCTTTTTCAACGCGATCGCCCGCAACAAGTACCTCAAGGCGATCCGCGACGGCTTTATCTCCGTCATCCCCATCATCATCTTCTCGTCCATCTTCTGCCTGGTAGCCTCGGTCCCCAACATCTGGGGTTTCTACTGGCCCGATGACATCAACAACGCTCTGTGGAAGTGCTACAACTACTCCATGGGCATCCTGGCCATCGCCTGCGCCGCCACCACGGCCAAGCACTTCGCCGACGCTCAGAACCGCGACCTGCCCAAGAATAACCAGATTAACTTTATCTCATGCATGTGCGCGGCCATCATCGGCTTCTTGCTCCTTTCGAGCGACACGATCGCCACGGACGCCGCCAGCGGTTTCAACACCACCTACCTTGGTTCCAAGGGCCTGCTGACCGCCTTCATCGCTGCGTTTGTGACCGGCATCATCTACAAGTTCTTCATTAAGCGCAACATCACCGTCAAGATGCCCGAGCAGGTTCCGCCCAACATCTCGCAGACCTTCAAGGACATCATCCCCTTCTCCGTCTGCATCACCGTCTTTTGGGTTTTTGACATCGTCTTCCGCGCTGCTTTTGGCTTCTGCTTTGCCCAGGGCGTCATCCAGGTGTTCCAGCCCCTGTTCACCGCTGCCGACGGCTATATCGGCCTCGCTGTGATTTACGGCGCCATGAGCCTCTTCTGGTTCGTCGGCGTCCACGGCCCCTCGATCGTCGAGCCCGCCATCGCCGCCGCTCTCGTTGCCAACATGACCGACAACCTGGCTGCGTTCCAGGCTGGCCAGCACGCTTCCGCTGTCCTGACCCAGGGTGCCCAGTACTTCGTCGTCTGCATGGGCGGCACCGGCGCCACGCTCGTCCTGGTCTTTATGTTCTGCTTCCTGGCAAAGTCTCAGGAGATGCGCGCCGTCGGTAAGGCCGCCATCGTCCCCGTCTGCTTTGCCGTCAACGAGCCGCTGCTGTTCGCCGCGCCCATCGTGCTCAACCCCGTCTTCTTTGTCCCGTTTGTCTTTGCCCCGATCGCCAACATCTGGATCCTCAAGATCTTTATCGACTTCTTGGGCATGAACGGCTTTATGTACACCCTGCCCTGGACTGTCCCCGGCCCCATCGGCACCATCATGGGCCTGGGCTTCCAGCCGCTCGCCTTTGTGATGCTCGCCCTTATCCTGGTCGTCGACTTTGCCCTGTACTATCCGTTCTTCCGTGCCTATGACGCCCAGAAGTGCGCCGAGGAGGCCGAGATCTCCCAGGAGGAGCTCGCCGCCAAGAACGCCGAGAAAGCCGCCAAGCTCAACGATGCCTTCCAGGGCAAGGCTGACGCCAAGAGCGTTGCCGCCGGCGCTGCTGCCGAGGCCGTGAAGGCCGACTCCCCCGCCGCTTCCGCAGCACCCGCTGCCGAGACAACGACCGCCAGCGACCTCAACGGCAAGCGCGTGCTCGTGCTCTGCCAGGGCGGCGGAACCTCGGGCCTGCTCGCCAACGCGCTGGCCAAGGCCGCCAAAGAGCGCGGCATCAATCTTGAGACCGCTGCCGAGGCCTATGGCAACCACGTTGACATGCTTCCCGACTTTGACCTGGTCGTCCTGGCCCCGCAGGCCGCAAGCTACCTGGCCGACCTGCAGAAGGACTGCGAGCGCGCGGGCAACAAGTGCGTCGCCTGCCGCGGCAAGCAGTACATCGAGCTCTCCCAGAACGGCGATAAGTCTCTCGCCTTCGTAAGCGAGCAACTTTCGAAGTAAGTAACGCCCAAGGCCAGCCGACCATCCACAGCCGACTGGCCCTTCGATTTAGACGATTGGATCATCATGTCCGTTAACCCCGCTAGCGTCACCAAACCGTCCGCGCAGTTTCCCGAGGACTTTGTCTTTGGCGGCGCCACCGCTGCCTACCAGGTAGAGGGCGAGACCCGCACTCACGGTAAGGGCAAGGTTGCCTGGGACGACTTTCTGGAGGCCCAGGGGCGCTTCTCCCCCGATCCCGCTTCGGACTTCTACAACCAGTACCCCGTCGACCTGGAGCTGTGCGAGGAGTTCGGCATCAACGGCATTCGCCTCTCCATCGCCTGGAGCCGCATCTTCCCCAACGGCACCGGCGAAATCAACCCCGAGGGCGTCCAGTTCTACCACGATCTCTTCGCCGAGTGCCACAAGCACCACGTTGAGCCGTTCGTCACGCTGCATCACTTTGACACGCCGCTTCCCCTCTTTGAGAAGGGCGACTTCCTCAACCGCGAGACCATCGACGCCTTTGTGGACTTTGCCACCTTCTGCTTTAAGGAGTACGCCGACCAGGTGACCTACTGGTTCACCTTTAACGAGATCTGGGCCGACGCCTCCAACACCTACATCGAGGGCACCTTCCCCGGTGGCGTCAAGGCGCATCTGGCCGAGGCCTTCCAGTGCGAGCACAACATGATGCTCGCCCACGCCAAGGCCGTGCTGGCCTTCCACAACGGCGGCTTTAAGGGCAAAATCGGCGTCATCCAGTCGCTGGAGTTTAAGTACCCGCTCAACGAGAACGACCCCGCCGACATCAAAGCCGCCAACAACGAGCACGTGCTGCAAAACCAGTTCTTGCTCGACGCCACCTTCCGCGGCGACTATGCGCCCGACACCCTCGAGTGCGCCAACCGCCTGGCTGCCGTCTCGGGCGGCACCATCGAGATCCTAGACGAGGATCTGGAAATCATGCGCGAGGCCGCGCTCTACAACGACTACCTGGGCGTTAACAACTACCAGTGCCGCTTCTTGAAGGCTTACGACGGCGAGAACGACCTGCACCACAACGGTACGGGCGAGAAGGGCACTGGCCGCTGGCGCGTTAAGGGTATTGGCGAGCATGTGAACAAGCCTGGCATCCCCACCACCGACTGGGACTGGATCATCTATCCCGAGGGCCTGTTCGATCTGCTCGTCTACATTAAGCAGCGCTACCCCAACTACAAGCAGATTTTCATCACCGAGAACGGCATGGGCTACAAGGACCCCTACAAGGACGGTTTTGTGGACGACCAGCCGCGCATCGACTACATCGAGCAGCACCTGCGTTGGCTGCTCAAGGCCATGGAGGTGGGCGTCAACGTGGGCGGCTACTTCCTGTGGAGCCTGCAGGATCAGTTCTCCTGGACCAATGGCTACAACAAGCGTTACGGCTTCTTCTACGTCGACTTTGAAACCCAGAAGCGCACGCCCAAGGCAAGCGCATACTGGTATAAGCACGTGGCGCAGACCCGTCGTCTGGACTAGTGGCTGGCGGGGTTGCCCGCTCACACAACCTGTCCCCATTTCTCAGCCGGGGGCGGCACGTCACACGGCGCGCCGCCCCCGGTCTTTTTGTTTTTGGGCTGGTCGGGAGCCGTTTGTCTCGATCTGTAACATCTAGCCGAGTTTTTTGGTCCTAGCTGTTACAGATTGAGACGAACAGGATTGCTCTTTCCGAAGAATCTAAATCTGTAACACGTAGCCCGCTTTTGACCGTCTACCTGTTACAAATCGAGACAAACGGAGTAGGACCTAACCCCGTATGTCCCTAACAGTCGAGCGTTCGACCAGCGTACTCGGCACATGAATCGCCTCGATAGACGAGCTCTCTCCAATCGCCGCCTCAAACGCAAGCTTACCGACACCGCGCAAATCAAATCGCAGCGTCGTCAGTCGATTGTGAGGAACAAGTCCCTCGAGTGCGTCGTCGATACCAACCACGCTCACGTCGTCGGGCACGGACAGGCCCGCGTTCTCGAGCGCGGCGATAACGCCCAGCGCCATCTGGTCATTTGCCGCAAGCACGGCAGTCGGCGCCTGCGACCCGCCGGCAAGCACCTCGGCCGCAATCCGCTCGCCCATGGCGTACCCACTGTCCGCACTCCAATCGCCACGCAGCATCGGAGCGGCATCGACATGAGCACGACCCAGCGTATCGCGCCAACCGGCCTCACGAAAACGCGAGGAAATCGAGTTTTCCGGACCCGCCACAAACCGCATATTCGAGTGACCATGTTCCAGCAGATAATTGGTCAACAGCTCGCACGAACCATACTGGTCGGAGTCGATCGTCGTGCAGCGCGGATGCGCATACATGGACAGGATGACCGTTCGCACTCCCGGCTGGGGAACAAACTCCTCAAAATCGGGAGCCATGCGGTTCATGTTGAGAATCATGCCGTCGACGGGTCGCTCGACCATGCGGCGCGAGGCATCGGCAAGTGCATAGGGCTTGTCGCCGCCCATCTCGATCATAGTGACGGCAAAATCGTGCTCGCGCGCCGCTTGCATGATACCCTCGAGCGTCGCCAGGTTACCGACACGTGTGATGTTGTACATGCACAGGCCAATAGAACGATACGACCCGCCGCGCAACGCCGCTCCAGCAAAATTGGGACGAAAGCCCAGCTCTTCCATGGCGGCCAGCACACGCTTGCGCGTCTTTTCCGTCACGTTGGGCATACCGTTGACCACGCGAGACACAGTCTGGCGGCTCACGCCAGCGAGCGCCGCAACCTCTGCCGCGCTCGCCGAACGACCATTCCTTGTCTGCTGATCCATGCCTTCCACGCTAACCTGCTTCCCAACTATTCCCCGCGCCCATGGCGCATCGTACATACATTGATAACGTGCTCATGATACCCGAGCCATATACCACAACATGAAAACTTCTGTCAATCAAAACCGCTTACCGAACAAATACAACCGTTCGCGGCTGTTTGAAGTTGTTTTGTTTCTATACATCCCAGCCGGATGTTAACGTGCTCATTGTCAAATGTTCACGTGCTCATTTTGGTTCTAATCATTTTAAGATAGTGTTTATCGGGCTTTTTCACCGCTGAACGCTAACCAGGGAGCCTCCTGAGCGCAAACGCACAATATCGAACAGCGAGACGAGAGGGTGTATGCATATGTCTTTGCTAAACCGCGTACAGCAGCTGCCGAAGGGCTTTGTTTGGGGCGCCGCAACCGCCGCGTACCAAACGGAAGGTTCCACGAAGGTGGCAGGCAAGGGTAAGACCATGTGGGACGATTACCTTGTCGCCCAGGGTCGCTTTTTGCCCGACCCGGCCAGTGATTTCTACAACCGCTACGAGGAGGATATCCGCCTTTCTGCCGAGCATGGACTCAACGCCATTCGTGTGTCCATCGCCTGGACCCGCATCTTCCCCAACGGCGACGATGCCGAACCCCTCGCCGAGGGCGTTAAGCACTACCACGAGCTGTTCGCCTGCTGCAAAAAGTATGGCGTCGAGCCCTATGTGTCCCTGCATCACTTTGACTCCCCCGCCGCCCTGTTCAACCAGGGCGACTGGCTCAACCGCAAGACCGTCGACGCCTATGTGCGCTATGCCGAGTTCTGCTTCCGCGAGTTCCGCGAGGTCAAGAATTGGTTCACCATCAACGAGCTCATCAGCCTCTCGCACTCCCAATACATCCAAGGCAACTTCCCGCCCAACCATCACTTTGATGTGACGAGCGGCATCCAGAGCCAGCACAACGAGCTCGTTGCCCACGCCCGCGCCGTCAACCTGTATAAGGATCTTGACGAGACCGAGCACCTGGGCGGACGCATTGGCATGGTCAACGTCCTGACGCCGGCATATCCTGCCACCGACTCGCCCGCCGACCAGCACGCCGCCGACCTGTACAACGCCTTCTACACCGACTTCATCATGGACGGCGCCTTCCTGGGTCACTACTCCGCGCGCACCCTCTCACTCATCAACGAGATTCTGCGTGCCAACAACGCCACACTTACGGTTGAGGACAGCGACATGGAGGAGCTCGCCAAGGCGGCGCCCCGCAACGATATGTTCGGCCTCAACTACTATCAGTCGGCGTTTATCGCCGCCTACGATGGCGAGTCAACCAACAGCTTTAACGGCACCGGAGACAAGGGCACCTCGTGCTTTAAGTTTAAGGGCGTCGGGCAGCAGGTCGATATGCCGGGTATCCCCACCACCGACTGGGATTGGCTCATCTACCCGCAAGGCCTCTACGACACGCTCAAGCACATCAGCGCCACCTATCCCAACCTCCCCGTCATCTATATCACCGAAAACGGCCTGGGCCACAAGGACCCCGAGCCCGACGCAAACGGCATCGTCGCCGATCCCGAGCGCATCGACTTTGTCGACCAGCACATGGAGAAGGTGCTCCAGGCGCGCGCCGAGGGCGTCGACGTCCAGGGCTACTTTATCTGGAGCCTGCAGGACCAGTTCTCGTGGGCCAATGGCTATAACAAGCGCTACGGCCTGTTCTACATCGACTTCGACACGCAAAAACGCTACATCAAGCAGTCGGCACTCTGGTACAAGGAGCTCGCCGACACTATGGCGGACGCGCAGTAGCGCATCGCCTCGCTTTCCCCCGAGAAGGGAGCGGCCCTATGCGATACAAACCCAGCCGCTCCCCTCTCTCCCCCTGGGACCGGCCCCGCCTGCACCCGGGCTTTTAGCAAGCGGGAGACCATATAGGTTTTCAACGTCCATGCCATTAAGATTTCATGCAAAGAGGAGCGTGAACTATGGAATCGATCGTTAAGTTCTTGGAGAAAGGTCAGCCGTACTTCGACAAGGTCTCTAAGAACATCTACCTTCAGGCCATTAAAGACGGCTTTTTGGCAGCAATGCCCATTATCCTGTCTTCTTCTGTCTTCCTGCTTATTTCGACCCTGCCGGGCGTTGTCGCCACGGTCGGCGGCTTTACGCTGCCCGACTGGTGGAACGTCGACGTCGTGAACTTCTGCAACAAGGTTTACAACTTCACGATGGGCGTCGTGGGCATCATGGTCGCCGGCACCACCGCAAGCGCGCTGACCGGCTCCAAGAACCGCCGCATGCCTGCCGGCAAGGCCATCAACGCCACGAGCACCATGGTCGCCGCCATGTGCGCTATGCTCATCTTGGCCGTTACCCAGACGAGTGCCAAGATCGACGGCGCCGATGTCTCGGTGTTCTTTACCGACAACATGGGCACCAAGGGCCTGCTGAGCTCCTTTGTCGCCGCATTTGCCACGGTCAACATCTATGCCTTCTGCATTAAGCGAGACATCACCATCAAGCTGCCCAAAGAAGTCCCCGGCGCCATCGCCCAGAACTTCCGCGACATCTTCGCCTTCAGCTTCTCCATCCTGTTTGTCGCCGTCATCGACGTTATCTGCCGCACCTGCTTGGCCGTCCCGTTTGCCAACGTCATCTCCACGCTGGTGAGCCCGCTGTTCGCCGCTGCCGATTCCTACGCCGGCCTCGCCCTCATCTGGTTCATGATCCCGCTGTTCTGGTTCATGGGCATCCACGGCCCCTCGGTCGTTAAGCCTGCCCTCAACGCCGCGCTGTTTGGCAACATCACCACCAACCTCGCCACGCTGCAGGCCGGCGGTCACCCCGCCCTCGCCCTGACCGAAAACTTCGGTAACTACATCGGCGAACTCGGCGGCACCGGCGCCACGTTCATTGTCCCGATCATCTTCCTGCTCTTTATGCGCTCCAAGCAGCTCAAGGCCGTCGGCAAAGCCTCTGTCGTGCCCGTGATGTTCGCCGTCAACGAGCCGCTGCTGTTCGCCGCGCCCATCATCCTCAACCCGTACTTCCTGATCCCGTTCCTGTTTGCCCCCGTGGCCAACGTCCTCATTGGTAAGTTCTTCATCGACTTTTTGGGCATGAACGGCTTTATCTATGCCATGCCGTGGGCACTCCCCGGACCGATCGGCACCTTCATCGACACCAACTTCCAGCCGATCTCTCTGGTCCTGGTTGTCGTCCTGCTGGTCGTTGACTTCTTGATCTACTACCCGTTCTGCAAGGCCTACGACAACGTCCTGTGCAAGCAGGAGGCCGAGACCCTGGCCGAAGAAGAGGCCGAGGAGACCAAGGCCGTCAAGACCGCTGCCGCCCCCGCCGTTGAGGCTCCTGTTGTCGAGACCGCTTCTGCCACTGAGGCCTCCGCAGCTCCGTCCGCCCTTAAGGGCAAGGATCTGAGGGTTCTGGTTCTGTGCGCTGGCGCCGGCACCTCTGCACTGCTCGCCAACGCGCTTAAGGAAGGCGCCGACGAGCTGGGCATCGACATTACCGCCAACGCCGGTGCCTACGGCAGCCACTACGCCATCATGGACCAGTACAACGTCATCGTCCTGGCTCCGCAGGTTCGCACCTATTACAACGAGATGAAGGCCGACACCGACCGCCTGGGCATCACGCTGCTGTCGCCCAAGGGCAAACAGTACATCGACCTCACTAAGGATCCCAAGGGTGCCGTCGCCTGGATCGAGGAAAACCTCGAGGCATAAGACGCTGACACCACCTGCCGCTTGCAGACAATAAATGGCCCGTGCATCGATGTGTGATGCGCGGGCCATTTTGTTTAGACCGCACCCGTCCTCCTGTTCATCTCAATCTGTAACATCTAGCCGAGTTTTTCGGTCCTAGCTGTTACAGATCGAGATGAACGCACAGGCCAAGCCGAAAATCTCAATCTGTAACATGTAGACCACTTTTGACCGTCTAGTTGTTACAGATCGAGACAAACAGGCCGAGCACGTCTACGACCGCAGGTCCTTCACGCTGGAACGCTCGACCAGCACGCCCGAGACGAGCGTACGGCTTCTGGAGCTCGGGGCTTCCAGACCTGCGACAACCTCGTTGAGCGCACGGATGCCCAGTTCGCGATGACGGAACTTCACCGACGTCAGAATCGAGTTGGGAATCGTCTTGTAGAGCTCATCGTCGAAGCCGATCACGGACACGTCGTCGGGCACACTGAGCCCTTTGTCACGTAGAGCCATCATCACGCCGTTTGCCATGCAGTCGTTAGCAGAGAGGACCGCCGTGCAATCGGGCTTATCGGCAAGCACAAGGCCCGCGGCATAGCCACTATCCGCATTCCAATCGCCTTGCAGAGGCTCGGGCGGCTCAATGCCACGTGCCTCGAGTGCCGCACGCCAACCTTTCATACGACACTGGCTCGACAGCGACTCTTTCTTACCAGAGACGAAGTATACGTTCTTGTGCCCGCGATTTAAGAAGTACTCGCACGCCATGCGCGCACCACCCTCTTGATCGTCACTAACGGTAGAGCAGATAGGATGCTCCATCGGCGTGATAATCACCGTCTTGAGGTCTTTCGGTGCCTCAAAGGTATCAAAGTCATCGACCATCTGACGCAGGTTGAAGATCATGCCATCAACAGGCAGCTGCGACATCCTGCGCGCCGCTTCGGCAAGGGTCATCTTCTCCCCCGCCCGCTTTTTGATCATCGTAAGCGCAAATCCACGCTCTTCGGCGGCATCGGCGATACCGTCAATCATGTCCACGGCGCCGCCCGACAAGTGAAACAGCACGACGCCGATGCACCCGTAACGGCCCAACTTGAGTGAACGCGCGGCAAAATTCGCCCGGAACCCAAGCGCCTCCATGGCCACATGGACCTTATCGCGTGTCGACTCTCGCACGCTATCGGGCTCGTTGATCACACGCGAAACCGTCTTGAGAGAAACACCCGCGGCAATCGCCACATCGTTCATTGAGACATTTTTCTTGTCCATCGTTGCCACTGCTTCTCCACTCGGTTCTCTATCGCTCGTTTTTTGCGTTCTAGCATACACTACCTGCCTGACTGATAAATCAGCCGTTTATCGGACGATATCGACCGTTCACCTGTAAATCCTTGTTGCTCTTCCAAATATGTCTTACGTTGTCATTAACGAAATGACAACGTTGTCATTTCGCAATGCCTTCCTTAAGCAGGAAGGTTTCCGGGCAGTCCTGACCATCCATCGACGACCAGTTCCATCCACATGCATCGCGCATCAAGTAGCAAAGGAGCTCTATGGACGCCATCGTAAAGATGCTCGAAAAGCATCAACCGTTCTTTGAGAAGATCTCGAGAAACATCTACCTCCAGGCCATCAAAGACGGATTCCTTGGGTGCATGCCCATCGTCCTTACCTCTTCGATCTTTCTGCTGATCGCCACCCTTCCCGGCGTAGTTGGCATCACGCTGCCCCAGCCGCTCATCGAATGGTGCAACAAGCTGTACAACTTCACCATGGGCGTCATGGGCATCATGGTTGCCGGCACCACCGCCAAGAACTTCACGGCTTCCATGAACCGTCGCATGCCCGCCGGCAAGGTGCTCAACGACGGTTCCACCATGGTGGCCGCCCAGTGCAGCATGCTGCTGCTCGCAGTCACGCAGTTCACCACCAAGTTCAACGGCTCCGAACTTTCGGTCTTCGATTGCACCAGCATGGGCACGCGCGGTCTGTTCTCGGCCTATATCGCCGCGTTCATTACCGTGTGGGTTTATAAGTTCTGCGTCTCGCGCGATCTGACCATTAAGCTGCCCAAGGAGGTCCCGGGCGCCATCGCTCAGAACTTCCGCGACATCATCCCCTTTGGCGGCGCCGTCATCATCTGCGGCATCATCGATGTGGTTGTGCGCAACCTCATGGGCGTTCCGTTCTCCGAGCTGCTCATCAAGCTGCTCTCCCCGCTCTTTACCGCTGCAGAAACCTATCCTGGCCTTATCCTTATCCAGGCAGCCACCGCGTTCTTCTGGTTCATCGGCGTCCACGGCCCCTCGATCGTCCAGCCGGGCATCGACCCCATCCGTCTTGCCAACCAGGCCGAGAACCTGCAGGTTCTGCTGGCCGGTGGCCACCCCGCCCACTCCCTCACCTTTAACATGTCGTTCGTAGGTGAGTTCGGCGGCACCGGCGCCACCTTCATCGTGCCGCTTCTGCTGATTCTCTTTATGAAGTCCAAGCAGCTCAAAGCCGTCGGTAAGGCCTCGATTGTTCCTGTTGCCTTCGCCGTCAACGAACCGCTGCTCTTTGGCGCGCCGATGATCCTTAACCCCTACATGCTCATCCCCTTTGTTGCCGCCGGCTGCGTCAACGTGAGTGTTGCCAAGTTCTTTATCGACAATGTGGGCATGAACGGCTTCTCCTTCGTGGTGCCTTGGGCTACCCCTGCCCCCATCGGCATCTTCATCACCACAAACTTCCAGCTTATCGCCCTGGTATTTGTCGCGATCATCATCTTGCTGGACGCCATCATCTACCTGCCGTTCTTGAAGGCATACGATAAGCTGCTCTGCGACCAGGAGGCCGAGCGCGCCGCCGAGCTGGGTCTCGAGTCCGATGGTGCCGCCACCATCGCCGCCAGCACCTCTGCGCCCGCTGTCGAGCAGGCTACCGCTTCCGTCGAGCCGACCGTCGCTGCCGCCGACAGCAAGCCTGTCGCCGATCAGCCCGAGCCCGCCGCCAACGCATCCGCTAAGAAGGACGTCGATGGCCTGAAGGTCCTCGTCCTGTGCGCCGGCGCCGGCACCTCTGCCATGCTTGCCAACGCCATCAAGGAAGGTGCTGCGCAGACCGGAGAGAACATCGCTTCCTCCGCAGGCGCCTATGGTCAGCACACTGCCATCATGGATCAGTACGACGTTATCGTGCTTGCCCCGCAGGTTCGTAGCTACTACAACGACATGAAGGCCGACACCGATCGCCTGGGCATTAAGCTGCTCGCCCCGCGCGGTAAGGAATATATCGACCTTACTCGCGACCCCGCCGGCGCCATTAAGTGGCTCCGCGAGAACCTCGACTAGTTTCCTCCCTCTGTTGGTGCCCGGATCCCCAGTTCGGGCACCTCTCCCTATTCGTATCCCACAGAAAGGATGACTCATGACCAACCCCATGCAGTTCCCCGACGGCTTTGTCTTTGGCGGCGCCACCGCTGCTTACCAGGTTGAGGGCGAGACCCGTACGCACGGCAAGGGCAAAGTGCCCTGGGACGATTTCCTGGCAGCCCAGGGTCGCTTCTCCCCCGATCCCGCAAGCGATTTCTACAACAAGTACCCGGTCGATATCGACCTGTGCCAGCGTTTTGGCATCAACGGTATCCGTGTCTCCATCGCTTGGAGCCGTATCTTCCCCAGTGGCACCAGCGAGATTAACCCCGAGGGCGTCGCTTTCTATCACGAGCTTTTCGCCACCTGCAACAAAGCTGGCGTTATCCCCT
>CABRZY010000009.1 GCA_902475475.1 uncultured Collinsella sp. | reverse complement strand
ACCTCATGGCCAACGGCGAGCAGCTCCTTGACCTGCTTGGCAAGATGGTCGGTAACCTTGGGGTCGATGCCATATTGGCCGTCGCCCATCAGTGCTTCGCCGGAAAGCTTAAGAAGCACGCGTTTATATCGGATGTCGGACAAAGCGATCCTCCTTTAATTAGACTCTCAATATGATATCAAAGGCTCTGATAAGAGCCATGAAAAAGCAGGCTGTGAGTAAAACCCACAGCCTGCTCATTACCAGCTACAAGAGCTTATTTACTCGCCACGGACCAGACGGTCAAAGGCAACGACGGTAATGGTGTCGCCGAGCTCCTTGGAGACCTGCTCAGCGTACTTCTTGATGGTGAGGGAGCTGTCCTTGATGAACTCCTGCTCGGTGAGCACGGACTGCTTGTAGAACTTCTCCAGACGGCCGACAGCCATCTTCTCCTGGATAGCCTCGGGCTTACCGGACTCGGCAGCCTGAGCCATGTAGATCTGCTTCTCGTGCTCGACGGTCTCGGCCGGAACCTGATCGCGGGTAGCGCAGATCGGGGCGACGGCGGCAACCTGAAGGGCAACGTCGTGAGCGAAGGTCTTGAAGGATTCAGCCTGAGCGGTCTCAGCCTTCTCGAAGGCGAACTCGACGAGGACGCCGATCTTACCACCCATGTGGATGTAAGAAGCGAGCGCTCCGTTCTCAGCCTTGCGGGCAGCGAAGCGGGAGATCTTCATGTTCTCGCCCATGATGTGAATCATCTCGGTGAGCTCGGAGGAAACGGTCTCCTCGCCCATCGGCTTCTCGAGCAGAGCGTCGACGTCAGCAGGCTCGGTGGTAGCGACAACCTCAGCGACCTTGGAAGCAAAGCCGGTGAACTTGGCGTTAGAGCCAACGAAGTCGGTCTCGCAGGAGAGCTCGAGCAGAGCGCCGGTCTTGCCATCCTCAGAGACGAACGCGGCGACAGCGCCCTCGTTGGTCTCACGGCCAGCCTTCTTGGCAGCCTTGGCAAGGCCGTTCTTACGCAGAACGTCGACAGCGGCGTCCATGTCGCCGTCAGCCTCGACGAGAGCCTTCTTGCACTCCATCATCGGGGAGTCGGTCATCTCGCGGAGCTGCTTGACCATAGCGGCGGTAATCTGGGCCATTGTGGTTCCTTTCAAAGAGATGAAAAAGAATTAACTAAGACTGATTTACTCGGCCTTGGGCTCAGCGGCCATCTCGGCCTCGGAGACCTGCTCCTTGCCGGAGCCAGCGAGGCAGGCGTCAGCCATGAGCTCGCACATAAGGGTGACAGCGGAGATAGCGTCATCGTTGCAGGGGATGCCGTACTCGACCTCGTCGGGATCGGAGTTGGTGTCGATCAGAGCGACGACGGGGATGTTCAGGCGCTGAGCCTCCTTGATGGCGTTCTCCTCGCGCTTGGTGTCGATGACGAAGAGAGCCTGGGGCAGACCCTTCATGTCGCGGGCGCCACCGAGGTTGGTCTGGAGCTTGGTGAGCTCCTTGCCGAGAACAGCCTGCTCCTTCTTGGGCAGAACAGCCATGCGGCCGTCCTCGACCATGGCCTCGAGCTCCTCCATGCGGTTGATGCGGGAGCGGATGGTGACGAAGTTGGTCAGCATACCGCCGAGCCAACGCTGGTTAATGTAGGGCATGTTGGCGCGCTCAGCAGCGTTCTTGACGGCCTCCTGAGCCTGCTTCTTGGTGCCGACGAACAGCACGTTGCCACCCTTGGCGACGTTCTTGACGAAGGTGTAGGCCTGGTCGGCGTCGAGGATGGTCTGCTTGAGGTCGAGGATGTAGATGCCATTGCGCTCACCGAAGATGAACGGCTTCATCTTGGGGTTCCAGCGACGGGTCTGGTGACCGAAGTGGCAGCCGGCCTCGAGCAGGGTGCGGATATTAATCTTGGTAGCCATGTTAAACCTCCTGTGGTTTGCCTCCGCGCGGGGTCATCCTCCAAAACCAACCCGGACATGTGCTACCAAAGCCCGGGCACCACGGTATGAAGTAGCCGCGCGTGCGTGATAAAAACATGTTGCCGTGAAGCAACCCGATGAATGATAGCAGGAATGCATCTTCCTGCCAACCCGCAATCAAAACCACACACCTGAGTGCGGCGCGGGACGTCCCAGCCACTATTCGCCGCGGGGATGGGCTTGAGCCACGGCACGTTTGAGCCGATCGGGCGTGAGATGCGTGTAAATCTGCGTTGTAGACAGGCTCGCATGGCCCAGCAGCTCTTGAACCGAGCGCAGGTCCGCACCGCCCTCGAGCAAGTCGGTCGCAAAGGTATGGCGCATCGCATGCGGGGCGATGTCGGGAGGAATGCCGGCAAGTGCCGCAAGCATATGGAACCGTCGCCTGAGCATGGCAGCACTCATGCGATTGCCACGCACAGATATCAACAGCGGATGGGGACCATTTGCGGCATCGCGACGCTTAGCCTGCGCGAGCAGTGCCGGTCTCCCCTCCTCGACATAGGTGCGGGTCGCCTCGAGCGCACGACGATACAGAGGAACGATACGTTCTTTGCTCCCCTTGCCCCACAGGCGCAGCGTGCGTTCGGACCAAGCGATGGACTCCACATTGAGTGCTGAGAGCTCAGAGATACGGGCGCCGGATGCATAGAGCAGCTCAAGCATCGCCGCATCGCGCAGTCCCGCGGGTGTTGAGGTATCAGGCGTCTTGAGTAGCGCCTCCACCTGTTGGGTCGTCAGCACACCGGGTAGATCACGCGGCAGCTTGGGCGAGGATATGGCCGAGACCGCATCGCCTTCTACGATTCCCTCGGCAGCCATCCAACGATAGAGCGACCGAATAGCTGACAGATGCGCCGCAAGGGTCCGAGCCGCCACCTGGTCACGCGACAACTCGGCCAAATAGGAGCGAACGGTCCGCACGTCAGCGGTGCGCGCGTCGACGTCCTCGCGCTCGCACCAGGCAGCAAAGCGCTCCAACCGCGATCCATAGGCAGTCACCGTATTGGGAGAGAGCCCCTCGACACGTGCGATGTAGGCGATAAACGAGTCGACGGTATCGTACAGGTCAAAGGCTATAGGCTATGACCGGTCGCCTCCAAACAGATCGGGGCGAGTGGCCAGATAGGCATCGAGAGCCTCGAGCGCACGGTCCGCATAGGCTTGGTAGCGGTCACGCTTGCTGCGGCGCTTACCATCCTCGAGCGGCGGCACCAAGCCAAAGTTGACATGCATGGGCTGATAGCCCACGGTGGCAGGATCGGTCGCATAGCCCACGAGCGCACCCAGGGCGCCCACACGCGGCAACTCGACGCCCGTGGCGCCGATAGCCTCGGCATAGGTGTTGAGCGCCGCGAGCAGACCGGTCGCCACCGCTTCCATGTACCCCTCGGTGCCGGTGATCTGACCGGCCAGGCGCACGCCGGTACCGGGCACGGCAAAGGTGCCATCGAGCACGTGCGGAGCGTCGACAAAGGTATTGCGGTGCATGACACCGTAGCGGAAGAACTCAGCGTTCTCCAAGCCCGGCACCATATGGAAGACGCGCTTCTGCTCGCCAAAGGTCAGGTTGGTCTGGAAGCCCACCAAGTTATAGGCGGTCTTCTCCTTGTTCTCGGCACGCAGCTGAATCGCCGCCCAGGGGCGGCGTCCGGTACGCGGGTCGGTGAGGCCGACCGGCTTCATGGCGCCAAAGCGAATGGCGTCCTTGCCGGTGCGCGCAACCTCCTCGGCAGGCTGGCAAGCCTGGAACAGATCGCCGCCCTCAAAGTCCTTGAGTACCACGCGGTCGGCCGTGGTAAGCGCCTCGATAAAGGCCTCGTACTCCTCCTTATTGAGCGGAGCGTTGAGATAGTCGCCGCTCCCCTGTTCCTCGTAGCGCGACTGAGAGAACAGCACGTCCATATCGAGCGTGGAGGCATCAACGATAGGCGCCGCGGCATCGAAGAACGCAAGGGCGTCGCCACCGACGAGCTTCATGACCTCTTCGCTCAGCGCCGGTGAGCACAGCGGGCCCGCGGCAATGACCACGTGGCCCTCGGGAATCTGCGTGACCTCGCCGTGCACGACCTCGATATTGGGACGGGCGGCAACCTCGGCCTCGACAAGCTCGGAAAACTTGACGCGGTCGACCGCCAGGGCACCGCCGGCGGGAACAGCCGCGCGATGGGCGCAATCGAGCAGGACTGAACCCATGCGCTCAAGCTCGGCCTTCAGCAAACCAGCCGCGGAATCCGGACGAGTCGACTTAAACGAATTGGAGCAGACGAGCTCTGCCAGGTGATCGGTATGGTGGGCCGGGGAGCTCACCTGGGGGCGCATCTCGCACAGCTTTACGGCAAACCCACGGTCTGCCAGCTGGATTGCGCATTCCGAACCCGCCAGACCGCCACCGATAACTGTCACCTGATCGAACTGCATCTGCAAACACCTTTCTAATTGACACGTTTTCCATTGTGACCGAAGGGTGTCTGGGCGTGAAGGGCAAACTTGGAGGGCGCATACCTTCCATCCATCATGCGCTCGATAAGGCCCTCGAGTTCAAGCGAACCCAAGAGTTTGAGTACACCGACAGCATCGAGCGAGACGAGCGCCGCGATGTCGTCGACCTTGAGCGGAGAGGCGATGAGCGCATGCATCACGGTCTGCTGCGTTGAATCCAGGTCGGCAATGCCGGGAGCATCGGGGCGCGAGTAGCGCAGGGTTCCGTAGATGCGTGAGATAGCCATCTCGATAGATTCCTCGTCGACGATGCAGCAGGCACCGTTCGCAATGAGGTAATTCGTGCCACGCGACTCGGGCGATAGGATCGACCCCGGCACGGCAAGAAGTTCGCGCCCCAAATCCATAGCAGCCTCGGCTGTAGAAAACGTCCCGGAAGGCATCACGCATCTACGGAACCCGCCTCGGATACAAAGAGGGCTTGCGACAGGGCCGCGATCACGCGATTGCGGCGCGGAAAAGCAAACTTGCGCGGACCCATGCCCCACGGAGAGATCGACACGACCGCGCCGCCCGTATCAAGCGTGCGCGTAATAAGCCCCGCGCTCGAACGCGGATAGACCACGTCGGCGCCCGTCCCCAGCACCACGACGTGTTTGCCGCCGGCGTTGACCGCAGCCCAACCCGAGGCCTGGTCACAACCGACCGCGCCGCCCGATACAACCGTCACGCCCGCATCAACCGCCACTTTTGCCGCAAGCTCTGCCACGGCAAGACCATACGGCGAGGCCTTGCGCGCGCCGATGATGGAGAGCGCGGGCGTCGAAAGCACCTCGGGGTTGCCGCGCACATAGAGCGTCTGGGGTACATCAGAAAGCTCCAAAACGGTCTCGGGATACAACGTATCACCTGGATGCAGCTCGAAGGTCCCCTCGGCCATCATTGGTCCCTCCTTCCCTGGTACATCGCCGCCTCGAGCACGTGGTCCTGCGTCACTTGTTCGCTCTCGGCGACATCTGCGATCGTGCGCGCAATGCGAACCAGGCGCACGATGCCGCGCCCTGTGAGATGTGTGCGTTTGGACAGACCGAGCACACACTTCTCCGCCGCATCATCGAGCTCAAAGGTCGAAACGACGCCGTCAATGGACCGTGTCTCGTCATCCTCGGCCTCGGCATCCGCATCGTCCATACGGGACTCGCGCCAGGCGCGAAAGGCGCGACCGCGCACAACGTAGTCACGTAACTCGGCCGACGACATACCCTCCGCGCCCTCGATAATCACCTGGGGGTCGGGACGGGTCACATCGATCATCATGTCGATACGGTCGGCCAAAGGACCGCGCAGCTTTGCCCGATAGCGCTCCACCATCGCCGCCGAGCAGCGACACGGCACCTCGCGATCGCCCAAAAAGCCGCAGGGGCAGGGATTGCTCGCAGCCAGCAGTTGAAAGCGCGACGGGAAGGTAAAGGCCCCGTCGACGCGTACGATCCTCACATAGCCACGTTCGATGGGCTGACGCAGCGTCTGCAGCACACCCGTGGGAAACTCGGCAAGCTCGTCCAAAAAGAGCACACCGCCATGAGCAAGGCTGATCTCACCCGGGTGCACCGGGCGCCCACCGCCGATAAGGCCTGCGGTCGAAATACTGTGATGGGGACTGCGGAAGGGCCGGTGCCCCGCCAACAAGCCATCAATGTTCTCACCCAAAACCGAATGGATGCACAGCGCCTCCTGTTGATCCTCAACAGAAAGCTCGGGCAGGATGCCGGTCATACGACGTGCGAGCATAGTCTTGCCCGATCCCGGGGACCCAATCATGAGCAAGCCGAGTTCTCCTGCCGCCGCAAGCGCCATGCCGCGTTTGGCAACCTCCTGCCCCAGCACGTCGGCATAGTCGAGCTCGGGCTCAAAGGTCGCCTCAGGCCCTTCAGAATCCAGGTAGTGCCGCGCGGCATCGCCCATACCATGAGCAAGCTGAGACAAATGATCGATAAAGCCGCAATCCACGCCCGCGAGTGGCACATGCTGGTCTGACCTGCCGGCGATAAAAGACAGCCCCATGTCGCGAGCCAGCAGTTGAAACGCCACCTCGCCCTTGACGGGAAGCACCGTACCGTCCAAGCCGAGCTCGCGCGGCACTACCTGGATTCTCCGTCCAAGCCGAGCTCGCCGGCGATAAGGCAGCGATCGAGGTTGTCACGGGGAATCTGACCATCGGCTGCCAGAACCGCGATGGCGATAGGCAGATCAAAGCCGCTACCGGTCTTGCGAATATCGCCGGGCGCCAGGTTGACCGTAATGCCCGAGCGTGGGATCTCGAACCCGGCGGAGCGCATCGCGCAGCGAATACGACCGCGCGACTCCATCACCTCCATACTCGGAATGCCGAGCATTTGGATGCCCGGAACGCCGCCGGCAAGCGAGACCTCGACCGTGACGGGAATCGCCTCGACGCCGCGGATGCATTCAGATGCTCGGCCGCGGATGCAGGCCGCGTGAACGGCAAACGTCTCGAACGCCATCACGACACCTGCCAATCGAACGCGTTGTACTGGTGCTCGATCTCGGCGATATGCCCGCCGCGAATGGTGACACCCACAGCATCGAAGCGAATCGCCTTGAGCGGATAATGCTCCATGAGATAGCAACTTGCGATGCGGCGATAGCGGCGTTGCTTTTGGGCGTCCACAGCCTCCTCGGGAAAGACCCGCGTGTTGCAATCCAGTGCGACGCGTCTGGTCTTGACCTCGGCCATCACCACGACATCGTCGAGCTCGTCGAGCAGCACCAGATCGGCCTCGCCCTCGGTGCAACGATAACCCTGCTCCAGCAAGGTGTAGCCGCGCTCGTTAAAGTAGTCGATGGTGATCAATTCGCCCAGCATGCCCAGCTCGCGGGGACTGAGTCCCTTGATAAACTCGGGCGTCATCGCCCCGCAGTCGAGCTCGCCGTTTTCCCAACGCTCCTTGAGCTGCTGCGTCTTGCTCTTTTTGCTTGCGGCACTCATGGGATCTCCTTTCCCGCACACTGCATTGCCCCGATGATGAGGGCACCTTTCATGCGGGTAAGTACCGGAAGCAAACCAAAAGCTGACCAAATGCCGTCCAAAAACGGGCCCAGTCCCCGCGAGCTGGGCATGCTGGGCGACGGGCCGCGCGCAACAATAGCGTTGCACACGGCCCCTACCAGCAGGTTTATAGAACCCTTAAGGTCCCCGTCTCCACAATTGACCTAGAAAAGGCGCTCAGTCTGCAGAAAGTTTCTGCAAAAGCTCACGCGGTGCAGCGGACAAAGTCCATGTTTGCGAATGGCCTCGATATGCTCGGGGCTCGCATAGCCCTTCGACTCGGCCAGATGGTACTCGGGGTACTCGGCGTCGTACTCGACCATCATCTCGTCACGCGTGACCTTGGCCATGATGGACGCGGCGGCGATACAGGCGATTTTGGCATCGCCCTTCACCACGTCGCGCTCGTTGGGAACGGCGCCCAGGGGGTTACCGTCCATAAGCACACAATCGGGTTCGAGCCCCGTATCGGCCACGGCGCCCGCGACGGCAGCGCGGATGGCGCGGGCCATGCCCATCTCATCGATATCCTTCGGCGCGATATGGCAAAAACCGATCGCCGTCGCCACCTCGGCAATCTTCACAGAGAGCAGCTCGCGGCGCGCAGGCGTGAGCTTCTTGGAATCGTTGATGCCCCAGACGCGCGGCTCCATGGGAAGGCACACGGCACACACCGTCAGGGGACCGGCCACCGATCCGCGACCCACCTCATCGACACCAACGACCACCCCATCGCCGCCAAGCTCATGCATAAGCTCGTACATGTCATTGACGCGCTCGCGCTCGGCAAGCTCTTTGGCATGGCGCTTAAGGGCGCGTTCGCAAGCCTTGATCACCTGCTGGCGCGGGTCCTCGCGATAATGCTCCACGAGGGCGGGAATCTCCTCAAACGTAGCGCTCGCCAACTCACCGGCAACCTGCGATGCCGAAACCGAGCTCGTCATATTGGCCATACCAGGCCCTCCTTGCATGCAAATCAGATAAAAAGAAGGGCCACCCGAAGGTGACCCTTGTGTCCAAACGAGTGGACAGGCGCTGCGATCTTCTTAGCGCTTCTCGGGGATGCGAGCAGCCTTGCCCACCTTGTCGCGGAGGTAGTACAGCTTGGCGCGACGGACGCGACCATGACGAACGACCTCGAGCTTGGCGATCTTGGGGCTGTGAAGCGGGAAGGTACGCTCAACACCGACACCGAAGGACATCTTGCGGACGGTGAAGGTCTCGCGGGCACCGGCGCCGGCCATGCGGATGACGTCGCCCTGGAAGACCTGGATGCGCTCGCGGTCGCCTTCCTTAATGCGGTAGTGAACCTTGACGTTGTCGGCGACGCGAACCTGAGGAATGTCCTCGCGGATCTGCTGACGCTCGATTGCGCGGATGTAATCCATGTGCAATTCCTTACTCTTCTAGAGGTGCCGTACCACCTTGGCCGGCACGTAGTTGAACAAACGTATTCGAGTATACACGCGCGGGTTTCTGCTGCAAGAACAATTTTTTACGCAGACAAAAAGACAAAACCCGCACATGATAACCGCCCGTCTCACGAATGAGACGGGCGGCATGAAGGGGGCTACGCTAGGCGTCTAAACCCAAAACGTTACGCGGAGCGTTTCGCCTCGAGCTTGGCCTGGGCGGCAGCCAGGCGTGCGAGGGGCACGCGGTAGGGCGAGCAGGACACGTAGTCAACGTCGGCCACGTTAAACAGGCCCTTGATGGACTTGGGGTCGCCGCCGTGCTCGCCGCACACGCCAAAGTGCATGTCGGGGTTGGTGGCGCGACCCTTCTCGACGGCCATACGCACCAGCTCGAGCACCGCTGTGTCGATGGTCTCGAAGGGGTTGTCCTTCAAGATCTTCTTATGCATGTACAGCGGGATGAACTTAGCCTCGGCGTCGTCACGAGAGAAACCGAAGGTCGTCTGGGTGAGGTCGTTGGTGCCAAAGCAGAAGAAGTCTGCGTGATGGGCGATCTCGTCAGCGACCATGCAGGCGCGCGGCAGCTCGAGCATCGTGCCCACGGGAATATTGAGCTCGACGCCCTCTTCGTTGGAAACCTCGGCGATTACGCGCTCGATAACCTCGCGGGTCTGGACATGCTCGGCCGTGATGGAAACGAGCGGAACCATGATTTCGGGGCGCGGGTCGACGCCTTCCTTGATAAGGCGGGCAGCAGCCGTGGCCACAGCGCGGACCTGCATGAGCGGCAGATCGCCAAAGACGACGGACAGGCGCACGCCGCGCAGCCCGAGCATGGGGTTCGACTCGACCATGCCGTCGATGCGACGCAGGCGGGCACGCAGGGCGGCAAGCTCTTCCTCGCTGGCGCCAGCGGCCTCCTTCTTGGTGATGGCAACCTCGAACTCGCGAGGATTATCCAGGAACTCATGAAGCGGCGGATCGAGCAGACGAACGACCACATCGCGACCGGACATGGTCTTGAACATGGCCAGGAAGTCCTCCGTCTGAACCTTGAGCAGATCGGCGAGGGCCCGCTGCTTCACGGCCTCATCGTCGGACAGTATAAAGCTCTGGATGATGTTCTTACGGTCGCCCAGGAACATGTGCTCGGTGCGGCACAGGCCAATAGCCTCGGCGCCAAACTCGAGCGCGAGCTCGGCATCCTCAGGGTTGTCGGCGTTGACGCGCACATGGTTGGCGTGGCCACAGGTCTCGTCCAGGCGAATCTCGTCGGCCCAGGACAGGATGGTGTCCAGATCGCCAGTGAGCTCGGCGGAGACCAGGTCGACGGGACCGTCGACGACGATGCCCTGGGTGCCGTCGATGGAGATGATGTCGCCCTCGTGCAGCACGCGGTCGCTGCCCTCGATGCGCACGACCTTCTCGGCGGCATCGATGTGGAAGCGCTCAACGCCGCAGACGCAGGGCGTACCCATACCGCGGGCGATAACAGCGGCATGGCTCGTCTTGCCACCGTGGCTGGTCAGGATGCCCTCGGCGGCGACCATGCCCTTCAAGTCGTCGGGGTTGGTCTCCCAGCGGACCAAGTCGAGAACACAACCTCACCCACGGCGGCACCGGGGCTGGCGTTCAGACCGCTGGCCAGCGCCTCGTACCTCTTGGAAGCGTCAAACTGCGGGTGCAGGAGCTGGTCGAGTTGCGCGGGATCGATACGGCTCACGGCCTCTTCGCGGGTGATCAGGCCTTCCTCGACCATTTCGATGGCGATGCGCAGGGCGGCGGTGGCAGTGCGTTTACCCACGCGTGTCTGGAGCATCCAGAGCTTGCCCTGCTCGATGGTGAACTCGATATCGCACATATCGCGGTAATGGTCCTCGAGCGTCAGGAACACGCGCTCGAGCTCCTCACCTGCAGACTCGAGGCCCGGGGTGGCCTTGAGGTCGCCAAGGTCGCCAATGGGCTCGGTGTTGCGGATGCCGGCGACGACGTCCTCGCCCTGGGCATTAACCAAAAAGTCACCGTAGAACTCCTTGGTGCCGTCGGCCGGATTACGCGTAAAGGCGACGCCCGTCGCAGAGGTCTCGCCCTTGTTGCCAAAGGCCATGGCCTGGACGTTGACGGCAGTACCGAGCTCGTCGGAGATGCCGTGCTGTTTGCGGTAGATGCAGGCGCGCTCGTTCATCCAGCTGCCAAAGACGGCCTGGATGGCAAGGCGCAGCTGAAGCTCAGGATCGTGCGGGAAGACGGGCTTGCCGTTGGCAACCTCGAGCTCGGGATACAGGGCGGCCTCGACGTTCTCGGAGAAGATCCCCTTGAAGGTCTCGACGAGTTCCTGCAGGTCCTCGGCCGAAAGCTCGGAATCGACGCGAATGCCGGCGACCAGGCGGGCCTGGGTCAGGGCGTTCTCGAACAGGTCGGCATCAACGCCCATGACGACGTTGGAAAACATCTGGATAAAGCGGCGGTAGCTATCCCAGGCAAAACGCGGATTTTGCGTCTGGGCGATGAGGCCCTGGACGGAATCGTCGTTGAGGCCCAAGTTGAGGACCGTGTCCATCATACCGGGCATGGAGAACGGAGCGCCCGAGCGAACCGACACGAGCAGCGGATCGGAGGCGTCGCCGAGCTTTTTGCCGCAGCGGGCCTCGAGGTCAGCCTCGGCGGCAACGATCTCATCGAGTGCGCCTTCGGGCCAGACGTTGCCGGCACCGGAGTACTCGACACAGGTCTGGCATCGGTTCGCCGGCAGGCCGATACGGCTCATCTCGGCAAGGTTTGCGCCTTTGCCGCCAAGCACGAAGTTCATGGACTTGTCGCCCTCAGTGACACAGGTGCCCTGGGCGTCGGTTCCAAAACGATAAACCCTCTTGCAATCGCTCACGATACTTCCCCTTCCATGCACTTACGCGCACGACCGTGGTAACGAATCGACCCACCGGATGCGGGCCGTGAGGGAACTATACGGCGCGTTTTGGGCAGGCTTGAGCAGAGGGTGCGCGGTTTGGTAAACGTGCTAAAACTGGCGGTAAACGGTAGATAAAGGTGGTTACCTTATGAAGATACCACTGCAAGAGAAATGCAGGTCAGATGCAAGTTTCTTGCTAAATCGCTTTATCATTATCGTGCATTATTTTGAGGTAGTCTATTTAGGACGGGGCTTTTTAACTACTCCAATGAGCTAACTTTGCTGCACTCGACTGGCGGCGCGGCGGGCGCGGGCTTCTTGGATTTCCTCCAAGTGGCTAATGATCTCGGCAGCGCTTTCCTCGATGGCCTTGCCGTCGGTACGCACCACAAAGCAGCCTAGGCGCTTCATGAGGGCACGAGCTTCCTCGAGCTCGCTGCGCACGCTCTCGGGCTCGGCATAGGAGCCGGCAACGGCACGGGCGTAGTCATCGCCCAAGCGGCTATCGCGAATCTCGGAAATAACGTCGACGGTCGAAATCAGGCCAAACAAACGCATCGGGTCGACCTCGTAAATTGACTTGGGCGGCTCCATGCCATGGGCCAACGGAACATTGGCAACCTTGTAACCTTGAAAGGCCAAAAACATCGACAGCGGCGTCTTGGACGTGCGCGATACGCCCAGCAGCACGATATCGGCACCCGACAGATCGTCGCAGCCGCGCCCGTCATCGTGCTCAACGAAATACTCCATGGCATCGATGCGGTGGAAATAGCGGTCGTCGGTCTTATGAATCACGCCAGCCACGCCCTTGGGCGCAACGCCGATAAGCGATGAAAGCACGGCGAGTGTCGGGCCGATCAGGTCGACCGAACGGATATGCAGCATGCCCAGGTAGTCGAGGACGCGGGCACGCAGCGCCGGATCGACGATGGTGTGGAACACAGCGATATCGCGATGATCCGCATCGACGCGCGACCCCACAAACGACTTAACCTGCTCCACCGAGGTCACCTTAGGCAGGCGCAAAACACGAAAAGCCCCTTCATCAAATTGCCCGGACGCCGCAAGCACCACCTCACAAGCGGTATCGCCGAGCGAGTCGGAGATAACGATAACGGTGGGACGAGCGGTGACCGGGCAATCCATGCGGGGCTCCTTATGCGCTTATGCGCAGGCTGGCTTACTTTTTGCGGGCAAGCTCACCGATGTTGGCGATGCCGGAGAAAACGGCCTCGAAGCGGTTGAGCAGCTTAAGGCGATTATCGCGGAGCTGCTCGTCCTTGTCCATGACCCCGGAGAAAACGGCCTCGAAGCGGTTGAGCAGCTTAAGGCGATTATCGCGAAGCTGCTCGTCCTTGTCCATGACCATGACCTCATCGAAGAAACGGTCGATGGGCGCGCGCAGGGCGGCGAGGGCGGCAAATGCGGCCGGGTAGTCCTCGGCAGCAAGGGCGGCATCGACAGCGGTCTGAGCAGCCTCGGAGGCGTCGGCAAGCGCGAGCTCGACCTCGCCCATCAGGCTGCGGTCATACTCCGCACCCAGCTCGGGCTTGGAGATATGCGCGGCGCGGGCATAGGCAGTCGCCAGGTTGTCGAACGTCTCAGCGTCGTTCTTGCGGGCCTCGTCGAGGGCGGCGCAGCGGGCGAAGAAGACGGACGGGGCGATAATGTGCACCGCGGAGACGGCGGCAACGGTATCGGCCGGGATCTTTTCGTCGCGGGCCATGCTCACCAGGCGGCCATGGAAGAAGTCACGAACCTGCTGGGCGACCTCGGCGGCGTCGAACTCAATACCCTGCTCACTGTAAAGTTCGAGGGCGAAGTCGATGAGCGACGTGGGGTCGATCGGCAGGCGGTCGCGCAGGATGTTGATGATGCCGATAGCGGCACGACGCAGCGCGTAGGGGTCGGTGGAGCCGGTCGGGGGCTCGCCGATGGCAAAGATACCGGCGATGGTATCGAGCTTGTCGGCGCAGGCCACGATGCAGCCAGCGGTGCCCTCGGGCAGCTCGTCACCGGCAAAGCGGGGACGATAGTGATCGCGAATAGCATGAGCGACCTCGTCGTTCTCCCCCATCGCGGTGGCGTAGTAACCGCCCATCACGCGTGGCGTAGTAACCGCCCATCACGCCCTGTTGGCTCGTGAACTCGACGACGGCGTTGGACACCAGGTCCGCCTTGCACAGGTGCGCGGCACGAGCAGCGTCGGCGGCAAGATGGGCGCCCAGATGAGCCTCGCGGGCAATAGCGAGCGCGAGCTGCTCGATGCGCTCGGACTTGGCGAGCACGCTGCCGAGCTTCTCCTGGAAAGCGACCTTGGACAGGCGCTCACGGAACTCGTCGAGGGAGATCTTCAGGTCCTCCTCATAGAAGAACTTGGCGTCGTCCAGGCGGGCGCGCACGACGCGCTCGTTGCCGTCGATCACGCGCTCGGCATTCTCGGGCTTGCTGTTGGAAACGACCACGAACTCACGCGTGAGCTTACCCTCGCCATCATAGATCGGGAAGTAGCGCTGGTTGGTGAGCATGGACTCGCAGATAATCTCGTGCGGGACCTTGAGGAACTCCTCGTCGAAGGTACCGACGAGCACCGTCGGCCATTCACAGAGGTTGATGACCTCCTCAAAAACCTTCTTGGGCGTGTCGACATGGCAGCCGGGGCGAGCGGCCTCAACCTCAGAGATACCGGCGAGAATCACCTCGCGACGGCGCTCGGCAGAAAGCACGCCGGCGTCCTCGAGCACCTGCTCGTAGGCGGCGGGGCTGGCGACAACGTGGTCACCGGGTCCAAGCACGCGATGGCCGCGCGTGGTGTTGCCGCTCGTCACGTCGGCAAACGACACGGGCACAACATCCTCGCCCAGAAGGCAGCAGATCCAGCGGACCGGGCGCACGAAGGTGGCGTGCTCGTGGCCCCAGCGCTGACTACGGTAGTTGGGCCACTGCAGGCCGGCGATGGTCTTCTCGCACAGGGCCGTCAGGATCGGAGTAGCCGGAGCGGAAGGAATGTTCTTCTCGGCAAAGACGTACTCACGGCCGTCGGTGTCCTCGCGACGGACCAGGTCCTCGGCAGCCACACCGCACTTGCGGGCGAAGCCCTGGGCGGCCTTGGTGGCGTTACCGTCAGCGTCGAAGGCGATGCTGGCCGCAGGGCCACGCTTGACCTCGTGAACCTCATCGGTCGCGGTGGCGACGTCGGCAACGAGCGCAGCCAGGCGACGCGGGCTCGAGATCACGCGGACCTCGCCGTGGGCCAGACCGGCCTCGTCGAGACCCTTGGCGATCATGGTGCCAAGCTGCTTGACGGCATTGTTCAGCGGTGCGGAGGGCATTTCCTCCGTACCGATCTCAAACAGGAAATCCTTAGCGTCTGCCATGGCTTACGCCACCTCGCCTTCCTGGTCGGCATTCTCGTTGACTCCGGCGACCTCGGCCATATAGGCCTCGCAGCACGCCTTGGCGACGGCGCGGACGCGCAGGATGTAGTTGGCACGCTCGACCGCAGACAGAGCGCCGCGGGCATCGAGCAGATTGAAAGCGTGGCTGCACTTCATGACGCAGTCGTATGCGGGCAGCGGCAGCTTGCGCTCCAGGCAGGAATGGCACTCGGCCTCGTAGTCGTCAAACTTCTGACGCATCATCTCGACGTTGGCGACCTCAAAGTTATAGGCACTGAACTCGCGCTCGTTCTCGAGGAACACGTCGCCGTAGGTCATGGGCGTGCCATCGGGCAGGTAGCTCCACACCAGATCGTAGACCGAGTTGACGCCCTGGGCGTACATGGCTATACGCTCCAGGCCATAGGTAATCTCGACGGGCACGGGGTCGACCTCGATACCGCCCACCTGCTGGAAGTACGTAAACTGCGTGACCTCCATACCGTTGAGCCAGACCTCCCAGCCAAGGCCCCAGGCGCCCAAGGTCGGGCTCTCCCAGTCGTCCTCGACAAAGCGGACGTCATGGTCGTTGGGGTCCAGGCCAATGGCGGCCAGCGAACCCAGGTAGAGCTCCTGGGCGTTGACCGGCGACGGCTTGATGAGCACCTGGAACTGATAGTAGTGCTGCATGCGGTTGGGGTTCTCGCCGTAGCGGCCGTCGGCGGGACGGCGGCAAGGCTGCGCATAGCAGGTGCGCCACTCGGCGGGACCGAGCGAGCGCAGCGTGGTCGCGGTATGGAAGGTACCGGCACCGACCTCGGAGTCATAGGGCTGCATAATGACGCAGCCCTGCTCGCCCCAGTACTGCTGGAGGCGCAGGATGATGTCTTGGAAGGAAAGCGATGAAGCGTTCATGCCTCTAATATCCCCTCGTCGAAACGAATACACGGTTAGGTACTGTACTATAGCGGTTTTTAATCGATAGCGCCGATGCGGTTGAGCGGCCAGTAACGCACAAGCGCCACAGCGATCAAATCAGAGCGATCGACGGGACCAAAGTAGCGTGAGTCGGCAGAGTTCTCTCGATTGTCGCCCATCACCCACACGCAGTCATCGGGGACGGTGTAGGGAAAGCTCACCTGGGCGGCGGGCGCCTGGACCGAAAGCGGCCAGCTCATGCCGGTCGTATAGTCCTCATCGAGCGCCTGGCCGTCAACGACCACGCGACCGTCCTGCAAATCGACCGTCTGGCCGGCCGTGGCGATAACGCGCTTGACAAGAACATCGTGCTCGGAGGTGCCATCGGGGTTGTGAAACACCACGATATCGCCCTGTTTGACAGGCTGCCCGAGCTCCAGGCTCACCTTTTGCGCCAGGATCTGGTCGCCAATCTCGATCGTGTCCTCCATGGAGCCGGTGGGCACCACAAAGGGCTCGACCACAAAGGTGCGGATCAGGAAGGTGGCCACGAGCGCGATTGCGATGACCGCAATCCACTCAAAGGCGCCCCTCAACGCGGAATGCTGCGATGGAACCATTCTCACTCCTCGCTCTGCGAATACGAAGCGTCCAGAATCTCCTGCGCGTATGCGCGCTCCTGGGGCGTAAGCCGCGCCGTCTCGATCAGATCGGGACGCCAGCGACAGGTGCGCTCGATGGCATTCTTACGGCGCCAGGCGTCAACCTTGGCATGGTCACCGCTCACGAGCACCGGCGGCACGCCCTCGCCGTTGAATTCGGCAGGACGGGTGTACTGCGCATACTCGAGCAGGCCTCCGTCCTCGGCGGTCGAGAACGACTCGTCGACGTTGCTCATCTCGTCACCAAGGGCGCCGGGAATCAGGCGTACGACGGCATCGGCAACGACCATAGCGGGAAGCTCGCCGCCCGTGAGCACGTAATCGCCGATCGACAGGCGCTCGTCGGCATACGCATAGGCACGCTCGTCGACACCTTCGTAACGGCTGCACACAAACAGCAGGCGCTCGCTTTTGAGCAGGCGCTCGGCCACATGCTGCGTAAAGGGCTCGCCGCACGGGGTGAAGAACACCACCGTTGGCTTGGGGCCCTCCGCGCTAATGGCCTCGATGGCCTCGGCGATAGGCTCGACCTTCATGAGCATGCCCTGCCCGCCGCCGTACGGCTCGTC
Source organism: uncultured Collinsella sp. (assembly GCA_902475475.1). Lineage (GTDB taxonomy): Bacteria > Actinomycetota > Coriobacteriia > Coriobacteriales > Coriobacteriaceae > Collinsella. The sequence goes on along the minus strand of CABRZY010000009.1, from coordinate 1,877 downwards.
ATCGACGGTACGATGGCGGTCGTGCGTCCAGTCGCGCAGGTTATACGCCTTAAAATCAAAAAGGCCGGCCTTGCGGGCGCGGCCCAAAATCGATGTGGACATGACGGGCTCAAACATCTCGGGAAAGACCGAAAGGGTCTCAATCAGCATGTTGTCCTCCCTACTTGTCCATATCGATCAGGCCGTCCATAACGTGGACGGAAATTGTTCCTGTGTCGGGAAGATCGAGCACAACCTGCTCGATCACGGGAATCAGTACCTCGCCGTACCGATCGCCCTCGACAACCCAAACATCGTTAGCGGGCGTCGACATGATCTCGACGATCGTGCCGAGCGAACCGAAGCGCTCGTCGACCACCTCGCGACCCATCAGGTCGGTATAGGCGGCGTCGAGTGAATCGAGCTCAAAGTCGTCACGATTTGCCAGCACGTAGCATCCCGTGATGCCCTCGGCGGCCGTCAAGTCGTCAATGCCCTCAAACGAGACCAGATCGCCATCGCCCGTATCGGAGACGGACACGACCGTGCAAAAGCGGTCGCGCTTGAGCGCCGGCGGCATCAGGGCGACGCGCATACCCGGCTCTAATACAGAAGGAAGCCCCCGCAGCGGCTGCGCGAGGACCTCCCCCTTCCTTCCGTGCGGCTTGACCACACGGGCGATGTTTTTGTACTGGGACCTCAAGGTCCTAGCCCAGAACCTCTACCTCGACAGCAGTGTCGAGGCGAGCGGCCAGTGCACGGGCGAGCGTGCGAATGGCCTTGATGGTACGGCCACGACGGCCGATGACCTTAGCGACGTCATCCTCGGCGACAGAAACCTCAATCGTAGAGGCGTCGTCGCCATCGATGACCTCAAGGCTCACGGAATCCGGGTCGTCGACGATCTGAACAACGAGATATTCGACGAGATCGGCGATGCGATCTGAGAGCATTGCCTCACCCTCGAGCTGTGCAGCGTCAACCTCAGGCACGATTTACTCCTCGGCGCCCTCAGCGGCCTCAGCGGCAGCCTTAGCGGCCTCGGCCTCTTTGGCGAGCTGCTTCTTGGACTTCTTGACGACGGTCTCGGTCTTCTCGCCCTCGTTGGCGGCCTTGACCAGAGCGGCGACGGCGTCGGTGAGCTGAGCGCCCTTGGACTGCCAGTCGGCGATCTTCTCGAGGTCGAGGTTGATGGTCTTGGGGGCGGTCATCGGGTTGTAGCGGCCAACCTCCTCGATGATACGACCGTCACGCGGGGCGCGGGAATCGGCGACGACGACACGGTAGTACGGACGCTTCTTAGCGCCGTGACGAGCAAGGCGAATCTTGACTGCCAAAGGAAACTCCTCCAACCAAGCAGCTTTAGGCTGCAACTACAAACAAACAGTTGAACATAATACGCCATCGACGCGGGCAGGTGAAGTCCGTGAGACCAACTTCTTCGGTGTAGTCGAGGGCAAATCCATATCTTAGACAAGAATTCGGGATTTGCAAGCACATACACGCACCCCACATGAGCTGCGCGGTATACTCATGACATGGAAAGACGCGAACATACATACGGTTATGAGGATGCCACGGGCGTCACGCCGCCTCCCTGGACGGGTCCGGCGGTGGGCCTCATGGACCTCGATGCGTTTTTTGCGAGCGTGGAGATGCTCGACCATCCCGAATGGCGCGGAAAACCGCTCATCGTGGGCGGAGACGCCGATTCGCGTGGCGTCGTGTCCACGTGTTCGTATGAGGCACGTCGCTTTGGCGTGCACTCTGCCATGGCCTCGGCCGAGGCGCGGCGCTTGTGCCCGCAAGCCATTTGGACGCACGGGCACTTTGATCGCTACCGCGAGGTGAGCGCGCAGGTCATGGCGATTCTCGCCGACGAGACCCCGCGCGTTGAG
>CABRZY010000008.1 GCA_902475475.1 uncultured Collinsella sp. | reverse complement strand
GCGTGCGCCCCGGCACAAGACGACATCCTCAATGCCCTCGCCTACACGCCGGCCGACCAGGTCAAGGTTGTCATCTTGGGTCAAGACCCCTATCACGGACCCAACCAGGCAATGGGGCTGTCGTTCTCGGTCCCCGCGACGCAAACCAAGTTGCCGCCGAGCCTGCGCAACATCTATAAGGAGCTCAAAGCCGATTTGGGCTGCCCCATTCCCGCCACGGGAGACCTAACCCCATGGGCACAACAGGGCGTCCTGCTCCTCAACACTACGCTCACCGTGCGCGAGCATGCCGCGAACTCGCACGCCAAACTGGGCTGGAGCACGCTCACCGACTACGTTATCGAACGCTGCTGCCAGCTGCCCCAGCCGGTAGTCTTTTTGGCATGGGGCCGCTTTGCCCAGCAGATGGTCGAAGGCAAGCTCGCCGCAATCGGCGCGGGCAAGGCAACCGGCAAGTTCTGCCTGGCCTCTACGCACCCCTCGCCGCTTTCGGCCAACCGTGCCACGGCAGAACTCCCCGCTTTTATGGGGTCGCGCCCCTTCTCCGCTGCCAATCGGCTACTCGAACAGCACGGCTCGACCCCCGTCAACTGGACTTGCCTCAGCTAAAAATCGATACATCAAAAACGCGCCCGACGGCTTTCCATCGGGCGCGTTTCCTATTCGGGCCAAATAAATTGTGTGCGGCCGGCCTCGCCGCCATCGATCAGCAGGCTCTGCCCGGTCATAAACCGGTTGGTCACGCCCACAAAGTAGATCCACTCGGCGATCTCTTGGGCGGTGGCCCAGCGTTTAAGCGGCGTGAGCTCCATAATCTGGTTCCACAGGTGTTCGTCTTCCATCACGCAACGGTTGAGCGGCGTGATAACGCCGCCCGGGTCCACACTGTTGGCGATGGCCTGCGGTGCCAGGCGGTTTGCAAGGTTCTTGGTGTAGGCGATAACGCCGCCCTTGCTGGCAGCATAGGCGGGAAACTCCGATCCCGTATGTCCGCTCGCCGACCCCACATTGACCACGGATTTGATAGCCAGTGTCGGCTTGGCGGCAAGCCCCTCCCCCACAAAGGCGTAGTGCTCGGTCACGTTGATGGTGCCACGCAGGTTGGCAGCAATATCGTCGGCCGAATCCTGCGTACCGGCAACGTTCACGATTACCTGGGGTTCAAGATCGCCTGGAAACGAGTCCGGCTCGCGTACATCAACGATCAGATGGCGGTAGCGCTCGTGTTCGATCGCCGCCGGCAGCAGATCAAAGCCCACGACCTCGTGGCCCTCGTCCAAAAAGCGCTGCACGCACGCGGCTCCGATACCGCCCGAAGCGCCCGTGATCAAAACCCGCATACTTGCTCCTTAGGCGGTTGCGTGGCGCTCGAGGTACTCGGCGCCCACATTCTCACGCTCCCAGCCACGCACGACCTTGTAGCCCACGGGGCTCAGGAAGACCTCGCACAGCAGCTCGGCAACAGCGCCGGTCAGCGAGCACATAAGGACCTGTACCCACGTCCAGCCAAAGAACGTGTGGCTCACCACAATGGCAAAGACCAGGTTGTCGATAAACTGACCAACACCCGTGGACACATAGGAGCGGAAGGCGAAGCTCGCAAAATTATTCTTTTTGAGCATGCGGCCGAGCGACTGGTTGAGCGTGGAGTTAACCACGGCAGAGACGAGCATTGCCAGCGAAGAGCCCAGCACCACGTACCAGGTGCCACCGATGGTAGCGTTAAGGGCAGTGTTAACCTCGATCATGCCCGTGTCGTAGTAGGCGCCCCACATACCGGGCGTGAGCGAGCATGCCCAAAAGCACAGGCTCACGGCCAGGTTGACCAGCAGCGCGAGGATAGAGATTTTGATGGATGCCTTGGCGCCAAAGCGTTTGCAGATCATGTCCTGGCACAAAAACGAAACCCAGCTCACCACAAAGCCGCAATCGAGTGCCAGATACGGCAGGCTGATGAGCTCTTTGTTGGCCAGCAGGTTCATCATGATGACGCTCACGAAAAACAGCGAAACCGTTGCCGCGGGAATGCTCCGCAACAGGACCTTATAGTCCTCCATGACCTTCTTGATCATTATGTACTCCTTTGGTTTTAGGTTTAACGAGCAGGATATCGGACCCGAACTGCTCGGACGTCTCGGTCTTGAGACGACGGTGGGTATGATAGCCGCTCACACGGCATCAGGCAAGCAAACGGCGCGGCAGCCCCGCAGGGCCACCGCGTCGATGCGTTAAAAGGCCACGTTGCCAAACTCCGACAGGATAAGGTCGGGGTTGTGGTCGGTTGCCCAATCCACGTTCCACGGGCTCGTGAACAGCAGCAGCTTGCCGCCGCGCATGTCCTCGACGCGCAACGTGTCGCGCGTGAGCGAAAGGCCCGGGATATCGATGGTATCGGGGTCGTTCTGGATCCAGCGGATGTCCGTATAGGGCAGCGGCTGGCGACGAACCTCAACACGGTACTCGGCCTTGAGGCGGCGCTCGAGTACCTCAAACTGCAGCACGCCGACCACGCCCACGATGACGCTCTCCATGCCGGCACCCAGCTCGCGGAAGATCTGGATGGCGCCCTCCTGGGCAAGCTCCTCCATACCCTTGACGAACTGCTTGCGCTTGAGCGTGTCGACCTGCGTAATACGAGCAAACATCTCGGGGGCAAACGTCGGGATCTGCGGATACTGCACGTGGCGCTTGCCGGAGCACACGGTGTCACCGATGCTAAAGATACCCGGGTCGAACAGGCCCACGATATCGCCCGCGTACGCCTCGTCCACGATGGCGCGGTCATCGGCCATCATCGAGGTGCCCGTGGCAAGCTTAAGTTTGCGGTTGCCCTGCACGTGGAAGGCATCCATGCCGCGCTCGAACTTGCCCGAGCAAATGCGCACAAAGGCGATACGGTCGCGGTGGTTCTTGTCCATGTTGGCCTGGATCTTAAACACAAAGCCGCTAAAGTCGTCGCGGCAGGGATCGACCGGTTCACTGGTGAGCGTATCGGTATAGGCGCGCGGCGTCGGGGCCAGACGCAGGAACTCCTTGAGGAAGGGCTCCACGCCAAAGTTGGTGAGCGCCGAGCCAAAGAACGCCGGGCTCAGCTTGCCGCAGGCTACGGCATCCAAGTCGAGCTCGTCGCCGGCACCATCGAGCAGCTCGATGTCGTCCATCAGGTTCTTATGGTTCTCCTCGCCGATAAGCTCGTCCATGGAAGGATCGCCCAGCTCGGCCTCGACCTCGGCGACCTTCTTGGTGGCGTTGGCGTGGCCGTCGCCCTCAAAGGCGATAACGCGACGGGTCTGACGATCGAACACGCCGCGGAAGTTGCGCCCGCTGCCGATCGGCCAGTTCATGGGATACGTATTGATACCCAGGACGTTCTCGATCTCTTCCATGAGCTCAAACGGATCGCGAGCCTCGTGGTCGAGCTTGTTCACAAAGGTGAAGATGGGAATGTGACGCAGCGTGCAGACCTTAAAGAGCTTTTTGGTCTGGGCCTCGACGCCCTTGGCGCCGTCGATGACCATGACCGCGGCGTCGGCGGCCATAAGGGTACGGTAGGTATCCTCCGAGAAGTCCTGGTGGCCGGGGGTATCGAGGATGTTGACGCAGGCGCCGTTGTAGGTGAACTGCAGAACCGAGGAGGTAACGGAAATACCGCGCTCCTTCTCGATGTCCATCCAGTCCGAGACGGCATGCTTGGCCGAGCTCTTGCCCTTGACCGAGCCGGCGGTCTGGATACTGCCGGTATAGAGCAGCAGCTTCTCGGTAAGCGTGGTCTTACCGGCGTCCGGGTGGCTGATGATCGCGAATGTGCGGCGCGACGAGATTTCATCCGACAGGCTTGCCATGCGGATCCTTTCTTGCATTGAGTGCATTACGTCGTTGTAACCGCATTATTGTAGCCGCGAAATCCCGCTCTAGGGCACCTATCAGGACAAATTCATCAGTTGGGGCCTGGGCAACCGGCCCAATCCGCATTTGCCTCTTGCAGAACTGTGCATAGTGTATATATATTGTGCTTACCGGTTATATACACGTGTAGCCCAACAGCTAAGGAGCCGCTGTGGACATCATCCTATCCAATTCGAGCGACAAGCCCATCTACGAACAGATATCCTCGCAGGTCAAAGCTCAGATCCTTTCGGGCACGCTCGCTGCGGGAGCCAAACTCCCCAGCATCCGTGCGCTCGCGAGCGATCTTGGCGTGAGCGTCATCACCACCAAGCGCGCCTACGCCGACCTGGAGCAGCTCGGGTTTATCTGCACTGTGCAGGGCAAGGGCTGTTTTGTCGCCGAGGGCAACCAGGAGCTTTTGCGCGAAAACCAGCTCTGTCATATCGAAGAGCTGCTTGCGAAAGCGGCAAGCCAAGCCGAAGCCTTGGGCGTCACGCGCGACAAACTGCACGAGATGCTCGACCTGGTAGCCCCCGAAACCATGCAGTAGCCATCTGCAAGAAAGGCTATACCATGCAAAACTTGCTTGAACTCAAAGGCATCTCACGCACTGTAAGCGACAGCTTTTCGCTGCGCGGCGTCACGCTTGCCGTGGAGCCCGGCCAGATCGTCGGCTTTGTTGGTGCCAACGGTGCTGGCAAAACAACGACGATTCGAGCTGCTCTCGGGCTTATAAAGCTCGATGCCGGCGAAGTGCACCTGTTTGGGCAGCGCTGTGGCGCCGACGCGCCCGATGAGTCGCAACGCCATCTACGCTCCCGCGTCGGCCTCGTGCTGGACACATGCCCCTTCCCCTCCACGCTCAAGGTGGGCCAGATCGAGGCGCTCGTAGGCCCGGCGTACCCCACCTGGAGCCACGACACCTTCGCCAGCCTCATCGACCGATTTGGCCTCGATCCCAAGACAAAGGTCAAGGACCTCTCCCGCGGTATGGGCATGAAGCTGCAACTTGCCTGCGCACTCAGTCACAAGGCCGAACTACTCGTTTTGGACGAAGCCACCGCGGGCCTCGATCCCATGGCACGCGAGGAACTGCTTGATGAGCTGCTTGCCTTTGTCGCCGACGGCCAGCACAGCGTGCTGCTCTCGAGCCACATTACGTCCGACCTCGATCGCACCGCTGATCGCGTCATCTGCATCGATAACGGCTCGATTGTGTTTGACCTGCCACGCGAGGACATTACCGACCGCGCCGGCATCGCCCACTGCACCCAGGCACAGGCCGCCGAGCTCATGGCTTGCGTCGAAGGCACCCGCACCGCCCGCCACGCCTACAGCGTGGACGTACTCGTGCCCAACCGTCGCGAAACGCTCGAGGCCTTCCCAGAGATTCCCTGCGATCGGGCAACCATTGATGACTACCTGCGCCTCATGCTGAAAGGGGCTTCGAAATGAAACGCGCCTTTATGTCCGAGCTCGCCATCGTTCGCACGCTTATCCCGAGCATCGCGGGCGTCAGCCTATTCATCTTCGTTGTGTTGACCCTCGCCAACGCGTCGGATGGCGATTCCGGCATGAGCGCTGGCGCCTGCGCGGTCAGTGCCATGTCGCCCATCATGGTCATGAACTCGCTGGCCGGCTTCGACAATCAAAATGGCTGGGAGCGTTATCGGGCAACGCTGTCCTTCTCGCGCAAAGACATTATTTGCGCACGCTACCTGAGCATCATTGTCTTCTCGGCTGTCATGGCGTGCGCCGCCGCGCTTCTGAGCATCGTCTCCATCCCACTATTCAACAGCGTGGGCATCCCCTCGACGGGACAGACGGTCTTTGAGATCGCTATAGCCTCGGCAGCATCGATGCTCATCTCCCTCATGATAGTGTTTTTGGCACAGCCGCTGTTCTTCCGATTTGGACACATGGAGGCGCTGCGCCTATCCGTCGGCCTGTTTGCCCTGCTCTGGTGCCTTGCCATTGCCACGCTGAGCTCCTCCAACCCCATCAGCAACTGGCTCATGTCGATTGCCGGAGCGAATCCCGATCCCGCCGTCCTCGGCTGCCTGTGTGCAGGTATTGCCGTACTGGCCCTCGTGCTATGCGCAATCAGTTGCACCGTCAGCACCAAGGTTTATCGAGCACGCGACCTGTAATCGACAGCTAAAAAAGCTTAGGTGGTACCCCGTTTATTTTTTCAATGAAACAAGGCGGCATAGCGTCACCACCGCCCCTCACAGCAGGCCGTCTAGTTCTTGGCAACCAAAAAGACACCGTCAGCATATCGAAGGTGAATACTTTTCCGAGAAGTGAACGAGTAAAAACAGTGCCCTGTAGCATCGACATTTTTAAGGACTCAATTCCTGCGGTTTTGTCTAAGAATCCTGCAGTTTTGTTCGAAAAAAGTGTGCATGTTCCAGGGTTCCAGATTTACTCGTTCACTTCGCGGAAAACCATTCACCTTCGATTCGAGCCTTAACCAAATGCCCTCTCGAACTATGGCCCCTGTCTCACCACAGCGATATCAAAGCTTCATGGCGGGACGGTATCATCGGACGAGCGCCGTAAATCTAGCGCAGCTGTTCTTTGGGGAGGCATTTCACCCGTGTCGTGGGTCGCAGCAGCATTTGTGTCGGCTTTCTTTGCCGGCATCACATCTATCCTGGCCAAATGCGGCATCAAGCAGACCGACTCCGATGTCGCGACGGCCATTCGCACCTGCGTGGTGCTCGTTTTCGCCTGGGCAATGGCGGGCATTTCTGGATCCATTGGAACCATCGGCAGCATCGAACCCAGATCTTGGCTCTTTCTCGTCCTCTCGGGACTCGCTACCGGTGCTTCGTGGATCTGTTACTTTAAGGCGTTGGGCATCGGAGACGTCAATAAGGTCGTACCGGTCGACAAGATGAGCACCGTACTCGCTGCACTGATCGCCATCGTGCTTTTTGGCGAGACGAGCAACCTTGCGGTTAAGCTCGTGGGAACCGCTGTCATCACCCTCGGCACGTTTTTAATGATCGAGAAGAAGCAGCTTGCCGGACCCGAGCAGCAGCAAGACCGGACCTGGCTCGCTTACGCCCTCGGCGCCGCCGTGTTCGCAGCGCTCACGTCCATCCTTGCCAAGGCTGGCATCGAAGGCGTCGAATCCAACCTGGCCACGGCAATCCGTACCTGTGTGGTACTGGTTATGGCATGGGCAATCGTGGCAGCTAAAGGCAAGATGGGCCAAGCCGTGCACGTAGACCGCTACGAACTCGTATTTCTCGCGGCATCGGGCATTGCGACTGGCGCATCGTGGCTGCTATGCTACTACGCCATCGCCACAGGCCAGGTGAGCGTCGTGGTGCAGATCGACAAACTATCGATTGTCGTATCGGTACTATTTGCGCGCTTGGCATTCAACGAAAAACTCTCACGGCGCAGCGCCGTCGGTCTCGCCCTCATCGTACTGGGCACCGCCGCGCTCGCAGTTTGGAAGTAGCGCGGCCAGCAGCCGCTACATCCTCACACCTGGCTTAGGATGCCTGTACTGACCGTGGGATGCCGTGCGCTTACCGTGCGAGATGGCAAATTTGGGACAACAGTGCAGGCAACGAAGGCAGGCTGCGCACTCCGGCTTTGTCCAGACGGGAAGGCCGTCGCGCATCTCAATCGCCGCCATGGGGCAGCGCTTAGCGCAGAGGCTACACCCGACGCAGCGGCTAGCATCGACGGCAAACTTGCTCGTCTGCTGCATACGCGGCAGCCCAAACGCATGATACGCGCACGATGCAAACAGGGGCACGCGATGGCGCATCATATTGCCCGTGCGCCGCTCCCGCACCGCCTCGATCACAGCATCAATCTGCGCCTCAGCAGCCCTATTGATACCCTCAACCTTTTGAGGGTCAGACAGGTCGAAAACAGGCGTCCAGGTATCAGGCATCTTGACGCTCATCGCCGCATCTAACTCGAGCCCACGCTCGTGCAGCAGGTCGCGGGCAAACTTGGCCGATTGGCCGGTCGTCGAACCGTACGTCGAAACATAGAACGTATAGGGGCGCTCGCCGCCCTTTGCACCGGCAGCAATCGACAGGTCGGCAGTCTTCAAAAACTCGATCATCGGTGTCGGCAGACCGCAGGCATACACCGGAGCAACAAATCCCAGCTGGCAGGGGCCTTCCGTCGCAACAAGGCGAAGGGCTTCGGCATCAAAGCGCTCAATCGACATAACTTTGTCGCTTGTCGCCGCTGCAATGCGACGCGCCACATGCTCGCTGTTCCCTGTCGCGCTAAAGTACAGGATCATCTCGTACCCCTGGAATTGACTCGTGAAAAACCGCGCTACTTGCGCAGCGGCTTGGGCAGTGGAATGCCGGCGGCGATGACGGCCGCGATGATCATGCAGACGATACCCTTGAGTGGGAAGCACATGAGCAGCAGGCCCACGACCATGACCGGCTGACGCATGACGGCGCCCATCGTCGATGCCGTGCAGACGGCGACACAAAAGACCGGATCTGCGCCGGTGAGGATGGCCAGGCCATAGCCCAGGCTTACGCCCGAGAAGATAACCGGGAAGAAGTGGCCGCCGCGCCAACCAAGGTTGATGAGGGCGGGCGTCAGCATGGCCTTAACAAGACCGGTCGCGATAAGCACGCCAGCGGGAATGGTCAGATAGGTTTCCATGAGCACGTCGGCCTGGGTCTCGCCGGCAAACATGGTGTAGGGCAGGACCGTGCCGCAGATGGCGAGCGCCAGACCGGCCAGCATGGCCTTGACGACAGGACGCTCCCCTATTGCATGGGCAAACGCTTCGCTCGCGTGCTCAGAGACAAAGTACAGCCAGCCGCAGATTGTTCCGATCAACGACAGAGGGACGAGCCAGGTAAGCTCCAAGTTGCCCACCACGGCAGCCTCGAACCTGGGCATGCCCATGCCGCCGCCCATGAGCTGGCCGAGCAGCAGGTAGGTGCCCAGGCCGCCGGCAATCGCAATGCCGTAGACCACCGTCTTTTGCGCCTTGGGCAGCTTGATCGTGATCTCGTCGGACGCAGAGCCCTCGTCGCCGTCGGCGCTACCGGCGAGCGGCGCCACAAAGCCAAAGACGGGCGCGGTAAAGAGCGCCGTCAGGGCAGCCTGGGTGCCCAGCAGCGTGAGCTCCCTAAACTCGGCGCCAAAGCGACGCATGCGGTCGCCGACCCAGCTGCACAGACCAGCGATAACGCCGGTCAGGCCGGCCTCCGGTCCAATACTTCCGCCAAACAGCAGCGGCAGCAATGCCGCGAGCGAAAGCTTGCCCAGGTTGTCGTACGGGTAGCGCCCGTCTTGCTTGACCTTAACCATCACCTGGTTGAGGTCATCGGTCTTGGTACCCGTAATCTTTTCGTACAGACCGATCAGCAGGCCGCCCAGCAAGCAGACGAAAAACGGGTACGGCAGAAAGCCAAACGGGCCGCTGGCAAGCTCGGGCGAAGCGACGCCCAGCGCGTGCGGAATCTCGGTCCATAGATAGTCGATACCGTGCTCCATCGCAAAAAAGAACAGCCAGACTGCGGCACCTGCGAACGCGCCGGTCACGGCAACGCTGACCAAAAACAGTGCACGGTTTTTGGGTTTGGCAAGGTTATCCATCGGGACCTCCCGCGGTCAAATTCGGCGAAGATACATTTAATTGTAAAGCGAGTGTGGCCCAGTCAAGCCAACCGTCTGCGCTGCAAACGGAGCCAACGAGAAGCACGGCGGGACAGGCTCAAGGCTTATCCGTTGATAATTGATGCGATTTCGTGCAGATCCTCGGCAAAGTAAATGCCTTGTTGGCGCCGTGGGCTCGATAGGCCCTTATCGATCATGTGCTCGAGCAGCGCCTTAAGATCGTTGTAGTAGCCCCCGAGGTTGTACAAGATGCACGGCGCATCCAAATGCCCCAACGATACCGCGGACATAACCTCGGCAATCTCCTCGAGCGTGCCCGTGCCGCCCGGAAAAGCAATGAACGCATCGCCGAGCTCGATCATCTTTGCCTTACGCTCTGCCATATCACTCGTCACGATAAGGTCGTCGATTCCGTCGTGCTGAAACTCAGCCTCGATAAAAAAGCTCGGCTCCACACCCGTCACATGTCCGCCGGCATCGAGCACGCTATCGGCGAGCGCACCCATCAGACCCGACTTGGACCCGCCGTACACGAGCGCGTGCCCGTTAGCGCCGATCCAGTTACCCAGCTCCTGCACCGCGGACAGAAACGCCGGGTCATTGCCGGCACTGGCACCCAGGTACACGGTGATATTCATATTCAGTCCCCCTCATTGTGACGCGCGACGCCCGCTCTAGTGTTGGCGGCGCCGATATTCGCGCACGCGGCGCGACAGATCGGCGAGCTGGTCGCGATCGAGCTCTTCCAAATGCTCAAGATCGTCTATAAAGCGCGCCATGGTGTCCTTTTGACGCATCTTGATGAGCGTATTGCAGTAGTTCACCGCCACGCCCGTGAGCATGGCGATGTAGAAGATGCTAATAACGCTCAAGACGACGGTAATAGCGCGGGCAACCGGTGTTTCGGCCGGAATGTCGCCAAAGCCGATGGTCGAGACCGTCTCAAAGCTAAACCAAAGTCCATCGCCAAAGGTGAGGGTCGTAGGCTCGGACAGCCAGACGGCCGTCGAGCACAGCAGGTAAAAGATAAGAAACAAGCCCGTGATGCGCGCAAAGCCAGCCTGTCGCAGCACATCGGCAAGCGTCCTCAACTTGTTCATCGCGATCCCTTTTCCCAGACGCCCCAATCAGTTCGCTCGGTATTGTCCCACAACCGGCAGCTAGGGACGTTCCTTTTGTGCCGGCAGAAAGGGACTGTCCCCAACTGCCGGGCGGAACCGTTTAGCGGTGCCGCTGCCGGCTGGGCAGGCTGAGCTGGTATCCTTATGCGGTAATGTCTCGATTCGTTAGGATTGCATGTGAGAGCTGCCACTGTCCTTCGTTCAGCTATATATCGCGCCTTGACCGTTGCGCTTACCGCGCTCGCCGTACTGAGCGCCGTCACGCCCGCCCCTGCCTTTGCCGCCGACTCCGACCAGCAGGTCAAAACGGTCCGCGTTGGTTGGCTCGTCAACAACGAGGGCTTCCAGGACGGCACCCCCGACGAGCGTCTCTCGGGATGGGGTTACGAGTACCTCCAGACCCTGTCGTACTACACGCCCGGCTGGCGGTACGAATACGTCTCCGGCACCTTCACCGAGCTTATGGACATGCTCGAGGCAGGCGAGATCGACCTCATGCCCAACATCTCCTACTCCGAGGAACGCGCCCAAAAGCTGCTCTTTTCCTCGAGCCCCGAGGGCACCGAGCGCTACTACATCTACGCCAAGCCCGATCGCGACGATCTGGCCAAGGGCGACCCCCAAGTGCTCCAAGGCCTTACCATCGGCTACAACCCCGACGTTATGCAAACCTTTGTTGGCCGGCAGTGGCTCGCCAACGAAGGCATTACCTGCACCTATAAAGAAATCGACACTGGCGGCGCCCTCTTTGACGCGCTCGCAAACGACGAAGTCGATGCCGTCATCATGAACGACACCATTTCGTCGCCCGATGCGTCGCCCATGTTCTACGTTGGTTCGAGCGACTACTACTTTGCCGTCCCCAAAAGCCGCCCCGACCTAATGGACGACATCAATGCCGCCATGTCAGCAATCGCCCGCGTCAACCCACGCTATATCGACGAAGTCAAATCTAACTACTCGGTCAAAAACAGCGGTTCATCATCGCTCAACGGACCCGAACGTTCCTGGCTCAAAGCAAATGACAACACCATCACGCTCGGCTACATTACGGGCAAACTCCCCTACTGCAACGAGAACGAAGACGGCGAAATGGAAGGCTCGCTCGCATCGCTTGCGACGACGCTACACGATAAATTTGGCATTACGGTCAAAACCGTCGCCTTTGATAGCTACAAGATGATGTCAAAGGCCCTGTCAAAGAAAAGCATAGACGTTGCGCTGCCGGTATACCGAGATTACTGGTTTGCCGAGCAAACAGGCGTTGTGCAGTCGGTATCGTTGGGAACCATATCCCTCACCGCTATCCACACCGGCAGCAACCTGAACAAAAACCTTCAGAACATCGCCTGTACCAAATCATCGTTTGTCAACAAAAATGCACTTGAAAGTCTGTTCCCCACAGCGACCGTAACCGAATACCAATCCGACGATGAAGCGTTCAACGCCCTCAGGAAGGGAACGGCGCACTGCATCGTCGCTCCCAGTTCACGCGTAAAAACCATCGGTGACCGTTACGATCTCGAGGACTGCGAGACGACCGAGCTCCCTGACACCTGTGAGCTCTCGTGCTGGATTTCGCGCGGAAAACCCGAGCTGTTGGGAATCATCAACAAGGGCATCATCAATGCCGGAGAATCGCTCTCCGCAAGCAATTTCTCCTCCACGTCGTACACGGCCCAGGAATCCAACACGCTTCAATTCCTTTATCGCAACCGCACCGCCATTGCAGCTACCCTCATCGGTATGTTGTCGGTCGGCATCGTCCTGCTCATCTGGGCGCTCGTGCGCGCTCGAACCGAGCGCAAAAAAGCCGATGCTGCCAACGCCGCTAAGACGGCATTCCTCACGCGCATGAGCCACGACATCCGTACGCCGCTCAACGGTATCCTGGGCCTTATCGAGATCGAGGAATTGAAGGAAGGCGATATGCAAGTCGCCCGCGAGAGCCGTGCCAAGGCGCGCGTTGCCGCCAATCACCTGCTCTCGCTGATCAACGACATCCTCGAGATGGGCAAAATCGAAGACCGCAAGCTAACACTGGAGCATGCGCCTTTTAACCTCAAAGAGCTCTGTGACGATACGCTGGTGCTGTGCAAGCTCCGCGCGTCCAGTAACGGCATCACAATGCAGGACAATAGTCTGCCGTACGCCACGGGGCCATACATGATCGGCAGTCCCACCCATATCCGACAGATTATGATCAACCTGTTAGACAACAGCATTAAGTACAACAAGCACGGCGGCTCCGTCACCTTTAGCTCAAAGACCAAGCCACTCGATAACGGGCGCGCGCTCTTTTGCTTTAGCGTTTCGGATACCGGCATTGGCATGGCTCCCGAGTTTTTAAAGCATATCTATGAGCCGTTTGCCCAAGAAGGTGACGATGCGCGCAGCAAGTTCCAAGGAACCGGCATGGGCATGCCAATCGTCAAGTCGCTTATTGAACTGATGGGCGGCACCATCGAAGTCACCAGCAAACTCCATGCGGGCACCACGTTCTACGTGGAAATTCCGCTCGATATCGACAAGAACCCCCGAGCGCGGGCGAATACGGTCGAGAGGGCGCTCGACTGCTCACTCGCCGACATGAACGTGCTGCTCGCCGAAGACAACGAATTGAATGCCGAGATTGCCCAGACGCTGCTAGAATCCGAGGGCGTCGTGGTCACCCGCGCCGTCAACGGCAACGAAGTCGTCGATCTGTACCTGTCTCATCCCGCCGGCAGCTTCGATGCGATCCTGATGGACATTATGATGCCGGACATAGACGGTTACGAGGCAACCCGCGCGATTCGTCTGAGCGAGAAGGTCGATGCAGCCGATATCCCCATCATCGCGCTCACCGCCAATGCCTTTGCCGAAGACGCCAAGGCGGCACACGACGCCGACATGAACGCCCATCTGTCCAAACCGCTCGACTTTAACAAGCTCAAAAACATACTCGCCCGCATCAAGAAAAACGGATCCGTTTCGCTATAGTTTGTGCTCAACCACCACGCACGACCAGAAAGGAAGCCAACGATGTTTAGGCCCTTACGTCGAAAGAAACGCGCCATCACCGACGAGGAAGCGCGCGAACTGCTCGCTACCTGCAAGCGCGGCGTCTTTGCCGTCAACGGCGACGACGGCTACCCGTACGCCATTCCCGTCAACTACTTCTTTGACACCGAGCACGACAAGATTTATTTCCATGGCGCCAAAGCTGGCCACAAGGTCGACGCACTCAAGCGCGATGACAAGGTCTGCTTTACCGTTTACGGCAACGAGTGGTACCAGGACGGTGACTGGGCTCCCTACGTTATGAGTACCGTGGTCTTTGGCCGCTGTCGCCTGGCGAATGACACCCCCGCGTTTATCGAAGACAAAGTCCGCCAGCTCGCCCTTAAGTACTACCCTTCCGCCGAGGAAGTCGAAGAGGAAATCGCCAAGGACATTAAGGGCGTCCAGCTCTACGAGATTACGATTGAGCATCTTTGCGGCAAGCAGATTCAAGAAAAGTAAGCCTCAAAAGCAAAACTCACAAATAGCAATATGGCCCGGTTCCAACCCACCTTGGAACCGGGCCATATGCTTATGAAGCGTCGGCAGCTATGTGCGCAAGCGCCTCAACGAGCTCCTGCGAGCTCACGGGTTTACTCAGGTGCGCGTCCATGCCCGCCTCGCGCGAAAGTCTGCGGTCGTCGGCAAAGGCGTTGGCACTCACAGCGATAATCGGCGTGGTCGCGGCATCCTCGCGATCGAGTGCTCGAATCCGACGCGTGGCCTCAAGGCCATCGATGCCAGGCATCATGATGTCCATCAACACCACGTCGTACTCGTACGGTGCGCTCGCGGCAAACGCCTCAACGGCAGACTCGCCATCCTTAGCATGCGTCACGACGGCACCGGCACGGCTGAGCGTAAACTGCGCGATCTCGGCATTCAGATCGTTATCCTCTACGAGCAAAACGCGCAAGCCCTGGAGCGCATCGCCGTCTCCCGCATCCGCGCGCACTGCCTGAGGAATCTCGGAGCGCTTGCATTTCTCGAACGGCAGGCGGATGGTAAACGTCGTCCCCTGCCCCAAGACGCTCGTAAAGCTCATGGTTCCGCCCATAAGCTCGACCAACTGTTTTGCGATAGGCGCGCCCAGGCCAGTTCCCGATGAAGCGCCTTCCACCTGTTGCTCCTCGCGGCAAAACGGCTCTGCACGGGTGAGGCGTTTGCCGCGAGCGCACCGTACGAGTACGACCCTGTTGCTCCTCGCGGCAAAACGGCTCGTAGAGGTGCTGTTGGAACTCCTCGCTCATGCCAATACCGTTGTCGGCGATCGTGTATTCATAGACGGGGACGCCATCCGCCGGCTCCACCTCGCGGCACACCAGGCGAACATAGCCGCCCTGGCGGTTGTACTTGACGGCATTGCCGGCAATATTGAGCAACAAGCGCTTGAGGTGCGTCACGCTCACCCGTGCATAGGGATGATCAAGCGTCTGCTGGTCGCAGATAATTGTCACCAGACGCTCCTCGGCCTGGCGCTCAAGAATATCGCGCACCTCGTGGTTGAGGGTCGCCAAGTTTGTGGGAACAAGCTCCAGATCGACCTGCCCGCTCTCCAGGCGACTCATATCCAGGGCCTCGTTGGCAAGGTCGAGCAGCAGTCCCGATGCCGTCCAGATCTTTGAGCGGCACTCGGTCTGCTTTTGCAGATCGCCCGCATTGGCATCGCCGACCTCAACCATGCCGCGAATGCCGTTGATGGGCGTGCGCAGATCGTGGCTCATGCGACGTAGAAACTCCGTCTTTGCCGAGTTGGCAGACGAGGCCTCACGCGCCGCCTTTGCCAGCTTGTCGCCATAGTCGCGCTCCTGCTGCAGCAAGTCCGTCAAACGCCGACGATCAGCGCGGCGACGCACCATCACAACAACAGCTACAACACCGCCGTAGAGCACCAGAACGCCGGCAACAACAGCCGCGACGACCTCAAAGTAGCGCCGCGCCGAGGCATAGGTGTACACGTAGAACCCGCGCGCTTTTCCAAATGTGCCCAAATACCACTCGCCGTCGGCATTAACCAATCTGACCTTACCAGCCAGGCATCGATCCTTAATACCGTCGACAATGAAGACATCCGTCGCAGGCAGATCGAACACGCCCAATACGGTGGGTTCAACGGCATTGGTCGCAACGACCTTGCCGTCGCTTTCGATCACGATATTGCCGCTATCGATGGTTTCATAGCCATCAAGCAAGCTCTGCAGTTTGAGCGTATTGCTTGCAACTGCCTTCGCGCTCTGATGCCTTACTGCGACAACGATGCCCTCGTCATCCTGCCGGGTTACGCAGCCAATGTCTGCGACCGAATCATCCGAAAGCGTAATGCGGGCGGTATAGGACTTAAGCGGATGGGCTGCCACCTCCAGCACGGGTGCTTCCTTGAGATATGTAGCGAGCGACTCGTAGCCCACGCCATCCGTCGAGGACTCAGACACCAAATTGCCCGATGCGTCCGTCACGATCAGTGCACTCACGTTGAACTGGTCAGCATATTGCTCCAACATGGCGTTATCCACCGAACCGTCGCGCTCCATATCGCGCGCCGTCTCTCCTGCGATCTCCATAACGCGAATCAGGTTTTTGGTCGTATAGGCGCTATTGAATGCATCGTAGGAAAGGCTCTGCGTCGCCACGTAATCGACAACGTCGGCAAAGCGCTGCTCGGCTTGGGCCGTCGCGTAACCGTAGCTCATCATGCCGGCAACAACCGAGAGCGCTATCCCCAGCAGAGCGACAAGGAGCCATACCCCTGCCGAACGATTGCCCCGCTCCTGAGCGGCGTGGTCGGGTGCATCGATCATGACAGGCCCTCCATATTCAAAAATGGCGAAGGGTCATCAAAGTACTTTGACACCAGACGTTCCATGGTGCCATCGGCAAGCATTTCCTGGTAGGCATGAGTGAGCTTAACGTCGATGCCGCGCGTATCGTTGATATCGAAAGCGGTGCCCAAACCGACCTCTAGCAGTGGCTCATCCAGAATACGATACGTCACACCATAGTCTTTTTCGTAGGTGAGGAACGAGGACTCATGCGCGGCGATAGCGTCGACCAGGCCCTCGACGAGCGCCGGGTTCAGGTATGAACCGTCCGAAAAGCTGTAGAGTTCCTTGATCTGCGGAACGTTTTCATTTGTACGATTGAGCAAAATGTCCTCGGGCTTGGTGGTGGACTGGACCGCCACGACCTTATCCTCAAGATCCGCAAGCGTGTAGATATCGCTCTGGGGATCGACCGCGACCACCTGGCGGCTCGCAAGGTACGGGCCGGCCCAACGATACTCGTTTTCGCGACCCGTCATGCTAAAGCTGCCCATGACGCAATCGAGTTCGCCGCTCGCCAGCAGCTCGTTCTTCTTTTCCCAATCGATCAGCTGGTACTTTGGTTTGTAACCAATGCGGGCCAAAGCCTCGGTCAATATCTCAACATCCAGGCCAACGATATCGCCGTACTCGTCGGTATACACAAACGGTGGATAGAGGTCGCTGCCGACGTTGAGCGTCTTGAGGTCGTCGTCTTTGACCTGCGAGGCGTCCAGGCCTTCTAATGCAGACGTCGAGGCTCTGCCATTCGACCCAGAACAGCCAGCTATCGCTACGACAAAGGCGCACGCTACCGCAAGCGCAACAAACAACGATATGGCAACCGAGCGACGGGGTCTTTTCATCGAGCTCCAGACGATCCTGTTTACAGACTGAAATGGTAAAAAGAATAGCAAACGAAACCACTCGAGCGTCCAATGGTTACAGACGTTTTACCATGCGGGGCCTTCCAGCCGGCTTGGCAGAAGGCCCCGCATGCAGCACACGCCTACCGTGCATTAAAAACGTAGCGGTCCAAGCGATCGCAGGCTTCCCTTACGCGCGAAAGCGGCAGCGCCAGATTCACACGAATGTGGCAGGGTCCATGGAACGGGCGGCCGTCCTGATACCCCACGCCCACGCGCGCCCCCTCGTCGAGCAGCCACTGAATATCGCGGCCATGCTCGCGGCACCACTCGGTGCAGTCCAGAAACACCATGTACGTGCCCTGCGGACGCGAATAAGACACGCCCTCAAAATGCTCGTCCACGTAATCGCAGAAGTACTCGATATTGCCGGCAAGCACCTGGTTGAGCTCGTCCACCCACTCGTAGCCCTGCGGCTGGTAGGCACCGATAAGCGCATGCATGGAGAGGACATTCATTTCGTTGTAGTGGGTCTTGTTGGACACGGTGCACATGCGGTCGCGCAGCGTCTCGTTGTAGATAATGTGGTAGCTGCCGACCAGACCCGCCAGGTTGAACGTCTTGCTCGGCGCATAGAGGGCAACCGTGCGCATGCGGGCATCCTCGCTCACCGACTGCGTCGGGATGTGCTTGTGCCCCGGCAGGATGATATCGGACCAAATCTCGTCCGAAATCACCACGCAATCGTGCTGGCGATAGATGTCCATGGCGCGCTCGATTTCGTCGCGCTCCCATACGCGGCCGCAGGGATTGTGCGGCGAGCAGAACACCGCGGCATGGATGTGGTTTTGGGCGAGTTTGCACTCCATGTCCTCAAAGTCCATGCGCCACACGCCCTGGCCGTCGAGTTTAAGCGGGCTGTGGACAATGCGATAGCCCGCGGCTTCGATAGACTTGGTAAAGCCAATGTAGGTGGGGCTGTGGACCAGCACCGCATCGCCCGGCTGGACATACGCGCGCAACGTCGACACGACGCCGCCCAGCACGCCGTTTTCGTAGCCGATATGTTCAGGGCGCAGACCCTCGACGCCATTGCGGCGGCTCTGCCATTCGATGATGCGGTCGAAATACTCGGAGCGCGGGTTAAAGTAGCCAAACATGGGATGCTGAGCGCGCTGAATGATGTGCTCCTGGACCGTGGGCACCGTGGCAAAATTCATGTCGGCCACCCACATGGGAATGCGGTCGAAGCCCTCGTCGGGTGCGTTCGGAGCCATACCGGGGATCTCGCCCCAGGAGTCAACGGCGATGGAGTCCATGCCGTGGCGATCGATTAGCGAGCTAAAGTCGTATTTCATGCTGAGCTCCCGTGCAAAGTGATTGTTTTGGTAGGCGTTATTGTCCACCAGCGTGGGCGGTTTTGGCATGGGGTTTGGCGCTTAATTTGACGGGTGCGGACGAATGACCGGTTAGTCTCGCGCGTCATTGACGGCAACTACGGTTAGCTGGGTTTCATCGACCGTAAACGATATGTCGAGCCCGGCGTAGGCCAAGTGGTAAACGCGGTTCGGCTCGTGCTTGCTGCCTGCGCGGCGTGGATCTTGGCGAAGGACCTCGACCAAGCCAGAAATCTTTGCGGGCGGAACCATATCCTGCAGAGCTTGCGGAAACTCAACATCGAGCTCTTGCCACGGAGCATCCTCAATCCAGCCGCCGGTCGCATCCGGGTGACAGTCCGCAAACGGAATGTAAGGCTTAATGTCGTAGATGGGCGTGCCATCACGCAGGTCGGCCCCCAGCACATGGATGATGGGACCATTGTCGGTGAGCTCGACGCGATCGAGCTTGACGCAGGTAAGCCCAATGGGATTAGGGCGAAACGGACTGCGCGTGGCAAACACGCCCACGCGCTCGGCTCCACCCAGGCGCGGCGGACGCACGGTCTTCGACCATTTTGCGTTGGCACCGGACCTGTCCTGCGACTTGGCATCGGCGGCTATGTCCTTAGCCGTGCCGCCGGGCGTTCCGTTTTCGAAGCGCCACAGCAGCCATAGGTGAGAGAAGGAGTCCAGGCCCTCAACCGCTGCGTTGGAGGCAAATTCCGGCTCAAAGACGATGCGTCCCTGCAGATGAGGCGCCAAAAAGCTGTTGCGCGGAATGCCGAACTTCTGCGGCAGGTCGGTATGTATGTGTGCGATAGGTTCCATGCCGGTCATTGTACGGCATGGAGGCGTGGGGCGTTGCGCGCAATTCTTCGCCGTGGACTCCTGTCGTGCAACCAACGGTTGCTTGGAAGGGCGCCCGCCGCCGCGTATGCTTAAGCCATCAACCAGCAGAAAGGAGCCGCTATGGCCTTTGCAGAAAAGCTCATTGCCGTTCGTCGCGCCCATCACCTTACCCAGGAGCAGCTCGCCGCCAAGAAACTTGAGATCGGAAGA
>CABRZY010000007.1 GCA_902475475.1 uncultured Collinsella sp. | reverse complement strand
GTCTCGGAGCCGCCTGGACCATCGATAAAGTAGAGCCTTCTACCAAGTAACAAAAAGGGACGATAACCCTCAAGGTTATCGTCCCTTTCTCGTTAGGTCACCTGAGCTCGACTAGTCGCGCGTGAGCTTGCGGTGAATACGATGCGGCTGGGCTGCGTCCTCGCCCAGGCGCTCGATGCGGTTGGCCTGATAGGCCTCGAAGTTGCCCTCGAACCAATACCAGTTGCCCGGATTCTCGTCGGTGCCCTCCCACGCCAGAATGTGCGTGGCGACGCGGTCCAGGAACATACGGTCGTGGCTAATGACCACCGAACAGCCCGGGAACTCGAGCAGCGCCGCTTCGAGCGAGGACAGCGTCTCGACGTCGAGGTCGTTCGTGGGCTCGTCGAGGAGCAACAGGTTGCCGCCCTGCTTGAGCGTGAGCGCCAGGTTCAGACGGTTGCGCTCACCACCGGAGAGCACGCCGGCGCGCTTCTGCTGGTCCTGGCCCTTAAAGCCAAAGCTCGCCACGTACGCGCGGCTGGGAACCTCGGTCTCGCCCACCATCATGTGGTCCAGGCCGTCCGAGACGACCTCCCATAGGTTCTTATCGGGGTCGATGCCGGAACGGTTCTGATCGACATAGGAGATCTTGACGGTCTCGCCCACCTCGAGCTCGCCCGAAGTCAGCGGCTCCAGACCCACAATCGTCTTGAACAGTGTGGTCTTACCGACACCGTTGGGGCCGATGACGCCCACAATGCCGTTGCGAGGCAGGGTGAACGAAAGGTCATCGATGAGCACACGGCCATCGAACTCCTTGTGCAGGTGATGAGCCTCGAGCACCTTGTTGCCCAGACGCGGGCCCACAGGGATGCGGATGTCGGTCCAGTCGAGCTTCTGGCTTGCGCGGGCCTCGGCCTCCATCTCCTCGTAGCGAGCCAGACGGGCCTTGTTCTTGGCCTGGCGAGCCTTGGGCGAGCTGCGTACCCACTCGAGCTCGGCCTCCATGCGCTTGGCGAGCTTGGCGTCGTGGTTGCCCTGCGCCTCGATACGGGCGGCCTTGGTCTCCAGATACGTGGAGTAGTTGCCCTTGTAGGGATAAAGGTGACCGCGGTCGACCTCGCAGATCCACTCGGCAACATTATCCAGGAAGTAGCGATCGTGCGTGACGGCAAGCACGGCACCCTGGTAGTTGTGCAGGAAGTGCTCGAGCCACAGGATCGACTCGGCGTCCAGGTGGTTCGTGGGCTCGTCGAGCAGCAGCAGGTCGGGAGCCTCGAGCAGCAGCTTGCACAGGGCCACGCGACGGCGCTCGCCGCCGGAAAGCACGTTGACCGGCATGTCGGAATCGGGCAGCTGCAGGGCGTCCATGGCCTGACCGAGCTTGGAATCGATATCCCAGCCGTCGGCGGCGTCGATCTCGTCCTGGAGCTTGCCCATCTCGGCCATGAGGGCATCCATGTCGCAGTCCGGGTCGCACATCTCCTCGCCGATTTTGTTGAAGCGATCGACCTTGGCGATCATGTCGCCAAATGCCATGCGCACGTTCTCGATGACGGTCTTGTCATCGTCGAGCGGCGGCTCCTGCTGCAGGATGCCCACGGTGTAGCCGGGGGTGAGCCTGGCATCGCCGTTGGAGACCTCCTCGATGCCGGCCATGATCTTGAGCAGGGTCGACTTGCCCATACCATTGGGGCCCACGACGCCGATCTTGGCACCGGGGTAGAAGCTCAGGGTCACGTCGTCAAGGATTACCTTGTCGCCATGGGCCTTGCGAGCCTGATACATCTGGTAGATAAACTCCGCCATTTGCCTGTTTTATCCTTTCTACCTGCTGTTTCCCTACTCTTGATTCGCTTTAGTGGAAACGAAATAAGGAAATCAGCTCTGAAACGTAACGAAAAAGGGGCATGGTTGCCCACACCCCCTAATACTACCTGGGAAAAATCCCCCAGAACATACCATGAACTGCGTACGCTAGTTTTCCGCAACCTTAGCGAACGGCCCGCTGCGATTTGCGCCACAACAGATACGAGTAGACGTAGACGGCTCCGACCGAACCAAACGCCAGAACCGCAATCACCGCGGCGACGACTTCACTCGAAAGCACGCTGCCTGCCACGCCCATCACAATCAGGCCAATACCCAGCACCATAAAGCAGGCGCCGCCAAAACGCTGCGTACGGCGCCAGTTCTCGGGATCGGCAAGCGCCCAAGGTGTCTTGATACCGAGCGTATAGTTCTGCTTCACACGCGGCAAGTAGTTGCCTACGCCGATGAACAGCAAACCGATAGCACCGGAAATCAGCACGTTAACCGAACCGACCGCCGGCACCACGCCCCAGACCGTAAGCTCTCCCAGCCAGCTTATGGCGCACATGAACAAGGTGAAGACGATTACGAAGCCCTGGTAGAACTTGCCCGAGGTTCGATATGCCTCACCTTTGGGGTCGATGCGCGGCACCACGCAGAACATTGCGAGAAGCGCCAGAGGCAGCACGCCGAGCGCGGAGGCCATCCAGCTAGGACCCCAACCGTCAACGGCGCCGTTCGCGCCCCAATGCGTGGGAATCTGTGCAGGCAAGCTCGGCATCACCATGAGATGCGCTACGACATTGGCGACGCACAGAGCGACCAGCGCAATCCACACGCGCGACGATACCCCCGTGGGGTGAATGCCCTTGTTTTCGTTATTCATCCTTATCACCTTCCGTGTTTGTAAAGCCCATAAACCAACCGATCAAGTCCTGCATGACGGTGGTGTTTAAGCTGTAAACGATGTTTTGACCATGACGTTCGTCGGTTACCAACCCGGCGTTTTTGAGCGTCGCCAAGTGATGGCTCAGCGACGGCTTACTGATATCGAAATGCTCGGCAAGCTCCCCCGCCGTGCAATTGCCCTCGCGCAGCAACTCCAAAATGCGCCGTCGCGTTGGATCGGCAAGCGCCTTAAAACCCTCTCCCGGCATAAGACCTCCTCTCATCATCTCTCATGACGTGCACACTATACTCGATATTTAGATGTTTGTCTAACTATCTAATCTCAATGCTTCAAACCACATCAAAGCAAACGTCATCGCAACCTATGGGCGATTACCTATAATGACGATAGCTAAAACACGATTCGCTTCCCCATCGGAGGATATCTATGACCGAAACCACAGCCGCAACTCCCATCGAGACACGCGACACCAAGCTCGAGATTATCATGGGCCGCGAGGCACTCGATAAGCTCGCCGATGCTACGGTGCTAGTGCTCGGCTGCGGAGGCGTGGGCTCCAACTGCTGCGAGGCACTCGCCCGCGGCGGCATCGGTCATTTCGTCATTCTGGATAAGGACATCATCGCGCCCAGTAATATCAATCGCCAGGCCATCGCCTTTCACAGCACCATCGGAAAGCGCAAGGTTGACGTGATGGAAGCCATGATCCACGACATCAATCCCGCCGCTGCCGTCATCAAGCGAACTGAATACTTGCTGAGCGACAACATCGATGATTTCTTCGCGAGCGTTTTGGAGCAGACGGACGGCAAGCTCGACTACGTCGTCGACGCCATCGACACCATCTCGGCCAAGCTCACCATTGCCAAATATGCTCAGGACCACGACATTCGTTTGGTTAGCTCCATGGGCGGGGCCAACAAGCTCCATCCCGAGTGCCTCCGCTTTGCCGACATTTTCGATACGGTACGTGACCCCATGAGCCGCATCATGCGCAAAGAATGCAAGAAGCGCGGAATCAAGAGCCTGCATGTACTGTTTAGCTGCGAGGAATCGGTTAAGACACAGCCCCGCGACCCTTCCAACATCCACGAGCGCACCGAGCTGGGAACCGCCAGCTTTATGCCGCCCATCATGGGCCAGATGATTGCCGGCGAGGTTATCCGCCAGATCAGCGGCCGCGGCACTGAGCGCGTACGCTCCGATGGCCAACGTCTGGACTAGCGGAGCGCACCGAGATGGAGCCCCGGTTATTTGATGCACACTGCCATCTTGATTTAATGGCTCACCCGGACGCCGTTGCCGATGAGGCGACGGCGCTGGGCTTGGGTCTATTTGACTGCGGCATCGATCCACGCGACTTTTCGGCCGCAAACGAGCGCGCCCGTCGCCAACCAGGCATCATCGTCGGTGCTGGGCTCCACCCCTGGTGGCTCGCCGACGGCCGCTGCGGTCCTGCCGAAGTCAATCTGCTTTGCGAAGTTGCTGCCCAAGAGCGCTACATCGGCGAAGTCGGACTCGACTTTTCCGCACGCTTTGCTGGAAGTAAGCCGCTACAAATACAGGCACTTAACCGGCTCTGCGATGCGCTCGTGCAGCATCCTCTTGCCGGACGCGTGATATCAATTCACGTCGTTCGTTCAGCAGGAGCCGTACTGGACGTCCTCGAATCGCATGGGCTACTCATCCCAAACCCCGACTCCCCCGCTATCATCTTCCACTGGTTTAGCGGCACTTCGGACGAACTCGCCCGCGCGCGTAATGCGGGCTGTTATTTTTCCGTCAACGAACGCATGCTCGCGACCAAGCGCGGTCGCGAATACTCACGACAGATTCCACTCGATCGTTTACTGCTCGAGACCGATTCACCAGCCGAACCAAACACAGAAACAAGCGCACAGTCGCTCATCAGATCGCTCACAAGGACCTCGATGCGCATTGCCTCACTCAAAAACTGTGACGCAAAGCGCATCGAGTCGGCAGTTTTAGCAAATGCGCACGCTGTTTTTGACCTTCGCTAACCCCTGTGGGCTAAAATGCCAAGGGACATGCGAATCGCACAACGCAGTCCCTATTTTGGAAGGCAGTACAATTCGGCAGCATTACACCAATTCGTGCATGAGATCACGGTTGCGTGCATACAATTCGTCAAAGATATGACGGCGCGACGCATATAACTCGTGGGCAGCCATATCAGGCACGATTGTTTGCGCAACGCCAAGGACTTGGGCGAGCTCATCCCACGATGCATAGGCGCCACCTGCGAGAGCTGCCATGATGGCATCACCGAAGCATGCGCCCACCGTAACCTTGGCAACCGAGACCTCGCGCCCGCATACGTCGGCGATAGCTTGCATCCAAACTGGATTCTTGGTTCCACCTCCGACAAGCATAATGCGCCCAATTGGCAGTCCATGCTCTCGCTCGATAATGTCGACATGGGATGCAACGGTATACGCGACGCCTTCCAAGGCGGCGCGAACCATATGGGCTCGCGTATGCCTTCCGGTCAGGCCAAAGAAGACGCCACGCGCCTCGGGATCGTTGAGCGGAGTACGCTCCCCTGCAAAGTACGGCAGACACAGGAGCCCATCGGCACCCGGCGCCACATCGGCGGCATCATGCGCCATAACCGAATATGCATCGGGGCCACCGTGACCCTCGGCCTCTACGGCGTCGCGATACAGCTCTTGGCGCAGCCACGATGTGAGTGCACCCGCCGTATTGGTCCCCGCGCAGATCCCGTAAGTTCCGGGGGCTGCGCCAAGAGCTGTATCGCGACGCCGTCCGCCGTATTGGTCCCCGCGCAGATCCCGTAAGTTCCGGGAATGATAAACGTCCCTGGCCACAGGCGGGCATCATCGATCATATGATCAGCTAGGTAGATGAAATACGCCGTGCTCCCCAACTGAACCATCATATCGCCGGGACGGAACACACCCGTCGAAATGGCCTCGGCACCAGAGTCGCCCGTTCCCACTAAGACAGGTGTCCCTGCCGCGAGCCCCGTCGCCTCAGCCGCACGCTGCGTAATCACCCCGGCAATATCGGTAGCCGACATTACCTCCGCCATCTGGTCAGGCCGGCAGAAACGAGCACATTCCCGAGCATCAACCTTCCAAGTGTAGCGGTCGTATAGAGGAAGAAAATCCTCCGCCAAATAACGGTCCACCGTAAAACGCCCCGTCAACTTCGCGCACAGAAACGATGACGCCGTCAGGAACTTCGCGGCACGTTCGTGCACCTCGGGCATATTCTCCTTAAACCACAAGATCTTGGGAGCAATATCTGACGAACAGGGATCGTGTCCGAAAAGCTCGCGTGCGCGGTCTGACCCATATTCGGAAAGAAGCTCGTCAATCTGCGGCTTCGAACGTGCATCGACTCCATACAAAATCGCGGGCGCCAGCGCATTGCACTCGGTATCGACCGGTACGCAGTCGCAACCCAATGCGGAAAGGCCCACGCATCCGATCTGTGCCGCGTTAACCCCCGATCGCGCCACCAGCTCGCGCGACAAGCGGCAAAAATCGCCCCACCAAACTGCCTCCGCATCATGCTGGTACCATCCATCACACGGGTTGTCCGTCTCGTGTCCACAAGAGGCTTGACAAACGATGTTGCATCGATCATCGATTAAAACGCCTTTAGAGGCGCTTGTCCCAATATCAATACCCAGATAGAGCGCCATAGGTGCCTACTCCCCTCGCGCCGTACGAGCGGCAGCCATAAAACGAGCTACCCGCTCAACATCAACCGGGGCATCCAGCTTTCCGTCGCGCTTTAAGCAGGTGCCGACAAACGCGCCATCGTAGTGAGCAAATACGTCAGCCACGGTATTTTCGCGACAACCGGTGCCACATACCACAGGTACTTCGCCAACACGCTCACGGACCTCATCGGCAAGCTCGCCCGAAGCGCCACGACCGGCAGCCGAACCGCCGATGACCATCGCATCCGGTAGGCAATTAAAGAGAAGTGAATCGGCAATGTCCGCAGTCGTGCGGTCGTTGAGATAAACCTCCCCCTCGCTCGTGATGAAGTGAAAAAGCTTGAGGTCGTCCAAGCGCAGCGCCGCCTTGCGACGCATGGTGTGCGCGAAATCTCGGTTAATCAGCCCGAGATCACCGGCCCAGGCACCGCAAAAATTGCAACGCGTGAACTGCGCATCGACGGCAGCGCACAGTTCGATTGTGGCATCACCATCGTAAATAGCCTCAGCTCCCCAAGGGGTCGACAGATCATGGGATAGGGCCCCGATTACATAGCCCATCGATGCAAGGGTTGAGGGAGAAACGTGCTGCTCATAGGGCATCGAGAGCTCATTGGTAATCAAAATGCCATCGACACCGCCCTGCTGCAACGTCTCGAGATCGCGCTTGGCGGCTTCCACGACCTGCGACACGCTTCCGCCCGGGTAATACAGCGGATCGCCCGGCAGAGGACGCAGGTGCAGCATTCCGATAACCGGCTTTTCGGTCTTGAACATCGAGGTTAGAAACGACATAACGTGCTCCTTCATAGGGTTATTGCAGGAACGTTACTCCCCCAGCACCTCCACGTACACTTTTCGCTTCTGCGGACCGTCAAACTCCGCAAGATAGATGTTCTGGGCACCTCCGCACACGATGTGGCCATCTTGGACGGGAAAGAAGCAACTGTTTCCACAAATCATGCTCTTGATATGCCCACAGGAGTTGTTGCCGGTGGCTCCATAGCTCGGCAGGAAGTGTGCATGCGCATAGGGGGCATCGAGTGGGGCGATGCGATCAAGCGTCTCCATAAGATCCGTCTCCACGCAGGGCAGCCCCTCGTTTACCACGATTCCACAGGTCGTATGCGACAAAATAATCGCTGCCAAGCCATTGGTCACCGAGCTGCGTTCGATGGCGGCGTGCACGTCTTCGGTAATATCGATGAACTGGTCCGGAGCAGTCGATAGATAGCTCAATGTCTCGAGCGTCACCATGTTCACTCATCCCCTTCAAGAAAACGCAGGGCATTACCCCAGTAGAGCCTTTCTCGCGCATCATCGCGCATGGACACGGTATCGAGCGCCCGCTTGAGTTTGAACGCACGGAAGCGCGGCGTATTGCTGGCGAACATCACTTGATGCGATAGCGCGCGCTCATACCACAGTGGCCCCATGTCGACCGTGAAAAGACGCTGCATCATCTCCTCGGGCGAATCGATGTACGTGATAGAGGTATCCGTGTAGCAGTTGGGATACTTGAGCAGCATCGCCACGGTCTCGCGTACCCAGGGCCAACCAAAGTGGGTCAAACTAAAGCGCACATTTGGATGCGTTGCGATTGTGTGCTCAAATGCAAGCGGGTTACTGCGTGAGAGCTCTGCGCCAGGCTCCCAAGACATACCGGCATGGAAAACCACCGGCTTGTTATAGCGCTCGCACAGCTCGTAAAGCGGCTCGGCCACAGCATCATCGGGGGCAAAACCCTGCTTTGCCGGATGCAGGCAAAGCCCCTTTGCCCCCAACTCGGTAAAGGCGCGCTCCAATTCGTCTGCGGCACCGCTCACCTGCGGATCTACGCTCGCAAATCCCCACAGACGATCGGGATGCGCGGCAACCAGCATGGCAATCTGGTCATTGGTGCCAAAGTGCCCTCCGCATGCCGTGGTTACATCGAGCGGCATGAGCACACTCTTCTGCACATCGCAGACGTCCATCTCGACTTGAAGCTCATCCCAATCCATGGGGCCCATATGCCCCATACCAAATTCTCGTGACCAAAAACCGAATCCATCAGGCTCATCACCCGGCGTACAAATCTCGCCGTAGAGCATGGGCTGAACCAACATGTCGATAACCATTTCGTACTCCTTTCCAGGCATTTGACCCTAATACGGCTCAAACGAACCAATCACTCGGGACGACAGCTCAGCGCCCGCCTTCATACACGCCGGAATATCAAGGTCATCGATCACGCCCTTGGTAAACCCGGCAATATACGAGTCGCCGGCACCCACGGTGTTAACGACCTTCTCCGCCGGTACGATCCCGCACTCATAGAAGCGCTCACCGTCATAGGCAATGCTTCCCTTCTCGCCAAGCGTGGCGACCGCAACGCGTGGTCCCAATTCCTGCACGTGGCGCACCCAGTCTCGTAGCTCCGGAGTGTCCTCCTCAAACGACATGAACGCGTAGTCTACGTAAGGAAAATGAGTCTCACAGGCATATTCGGGATCCTGGCTGAACACCGAGAAGTCCATTACCACCGTCTTGCCCGCATCATGCCATTCGGGCAGGAGGTCCAAACAATTGCCAAACAGGTCGGTATGAATGATGTCATGCTCTAGGATAAACGCCCGGTCGTCTTCATTCGGTCGATATGTCTCCATTACGCCATCGATTGCCTCGAGATGCACACGATCGACGCCGTCTTTCAATGCCATGAGCATCACCGAGGTGTCGCCATCTTCCACCCGCAGATGTGAGATATCGAACCCCTCAGCGGCCAGCGCCTCTCTCATCTTGTCTCCGTACTCGTCCTTGCCGACAACCGACACGGCGGATACCGAAACGCCCATTCGTGCAAGATGGATACCCCAGTCAATGCCATTACCAGTCGGATAGAACACGCCGATGTTTTGATAGACGTCCGCGCAGCAAAAACCAGCCGCACACGCTTTAATACCCATGGTCTTCTCCAATGTTCAAAAGGGGACCCGCCACATGGCGAGCCCCCT
Organism: uncultured Collinsella sp.; assembly: GCA_902475475.1. Taxonomy (GTDB): domain Bacteria; phylum Actinomycetota; class Coriobacteriia; order Coriobacteriales; family Coriobacteriaceae; genus Collinsella. The sequence continues at coordinate 12,046 of CABRZY010000007.1, read as the reverse complement.
TTTCGCGTTTCGCTTATTGTTTTGCATCGGCTGTCCAAGGCCTCATAGCCAGACCGCCGTACGCTTTCTTAAGCTATTCGGCGATCGGCGCTCCGTGGCCCCAAGAACCTTCCATGCCGCACACGGTCGAGGCAAACCCGGCAGCAAAGTCGAGCGCGCGCTCGATGGCCTCGGCGCCATCCTCACCGCGCTTGGCGGAATCGAGATAGCACATCAAAAACGAGGTGAGGAACGAGTCGCCCGCCCCCATGGTGTCCTTCATGTCCGTTACCGGTTTAGCCAGCTGGCGGTAATAACGCTCGCCGTCGTAAGCAATGCAGCCCTCGGCGCCCGCCGTAGCCGACACAAAACGCGGACCCAGGCCCTTCACCCATGCCAGACGCTCGCGAATCTCGTCCTCACTCGCAGCATCCGCCGCACTAAAGAAAGCAAAATCGACGTAGGGCGCAATCTGCTCGTAGTACTCGTCGGTGGAGTCGTCCGAAAAGTCAAAAGAGACCGTGACGCCCGCAGCCTTCAACTTGGGAAGCTCGCGCTCGGTAAAGCAATAGTTGCCCGAATGAACCACATCGAACTGCTTCATGTACGCAAGGTCAAAGCGATTGAGGACATAGCGCGCATCGCCACGGATACCGCCCTCGTTGGAGCCGAGGAAGACACGGTCACCGTCGACGACGGTCACGCGAGCCGCTCCGTTCTCGCCAATCATCTGCTCGCACTTGTCAAGCTCGATACCCTCATCCTCGAGGCTTGCAATGACATGCTCGGCAGCGGCATCATTGCCAAAAATGCCCATGTATGCGGAGCGTGCGGCACCGCATTTCTTGGCATAAACGGCGAAGTTCACCGCATTGCCGCCGGGATACATGGTGTGGATATGCTCGTAGCGATCGACGACGTTGTCGCCAAATCCGAGCGCGTTAACGTTAAATGCCATGGCCTTTGTCCCTTCTAGTACTCGACAACACCCATATAGCGACGGAAATCGGGGTCGTGATCAAACACCTTGCCGCGTGCAGCACGCAGCTCGCAGTTCATGGCGTAGAACAGCACCGGGTCCAGATAGGCACGGACGCTCGCCGGCACGGCTTCCATACCGTACTCCTTGGCATCGAGCACCATCAGCGTATCGGTATGCGTCTTAAGGAACGCCAGGGCGCGCTCGTCCATAGCACGGCACTCGCTGGAGCCCATCTGCAGGAAGTAAAAAACGCCATCCTGAGTAGCCTCGAAGGGGCCATGGAAGTACTCGGCAGAGTGGATGTAGCTGCAGTGCTGCCACTGCATCTCCATAAGAGAGCAGATAGCGAAACCGTAGGTCTGGCTAAAGTTGGGACCGCTGCCCAGAATATAGAAGAACTCGTGCTCCTGGCAAAGCTTGGCAAAGCGATCGCCCAGCTCGGCATTTACCTTCTCGCGTGCCGGGGGAAGAATCTTATCCATCTCGGCGATACCGGCATACATATCGGCAAGATCGGCGTAACCCTCCTGCTGATCGAGCAGCTCTGCCGCAAGCGACAGCGAAATGCCAGCGGGGACCTCGGCCTGCGGCACGCCCTCACCCCACGGGTAGACCCACGTGGTCCATTTACCGGTGTCGATCTTAGATCCAGCGTTGTCGGTCTGGGCGATCACCGTAGCGCCGGCAGCAAGGGCAATCTCGCAGCCCTCGACGACCTCAGGGGTGTTGCCACTGTGGCTACAAGCGATGACCAGGGACTTCTCGCCCAGACGACGCGGACGCATGATATCGAACTCGCGAGCCGTATAGATATACGAAGTGAAGGTGGTTGCCTCGCGCTGCAGAAGCTCATGGGCCGGGATTAAATCGATCATGGAGCCACCGCAAGCAATCCAGTAGACGCTGTCGAACTTGCCCTTCTCGGCAATTGCCTCTTTGATCAGATCGTGTGCGTTCATATCCAGTTCCTTTCTTGTTTGGCCGCAATCAATGACGTTGGCTGCGTGGCCGATAGTTGTTTTAGTCAATCAGATATTTCTCGAATGCGGCCATGTTCTTGGCATCTGCCGCCGCCGGGTCATCGTAGTAACGACCGTCCGTGATTTCCTGGCCCAGCATGCCGTCGAAACCATGGGCGTTGAGCGTGGCGACGAAGGCGTCCATATCGTGCTTGCCATCGCCCCACACCAGATGGCCATACGGGTCACCGTCGATAAAGTGCATCTCGTGAATTGCCCCATCACCAAAGGCGGCAAACCAGTCCTCGAGCGTCTCGCCTGCAACGCCCATCGCGGTTGTATCAACCATGGGCTGTAAGTACGGGCTCGCGACCTCGTCAATCATGCGCTTCGCATCGGAAACCGTCGTCACAAGGTTGCTCTCCTCGGGACGCAGGCTTTCCATCGTGAGCACCAGACCGTGCTCGCCGGCATACTCCGCCAGAATGGACAAGTGCTCGCGGCTGCGCTTCCAGGCTTCCTCGCGGTCCTCGTCCCAGTCGCCCCAGCCCGAGTTGATGGACATGCGGTCGCACCCAAGCACCTCAGCAAGCTCAATGCCGTGCTTAAAGTACGCCAGGCTGCGCTGCTCATGCAGCGGTTTGCGTGCGCAATACTGCCAAGGATAGACAACATTCTCGGGGCACAGAGTACGATACCTAAGCCCACGGTCTGCAGCCTTTTTCGCCAGGACCTCAGCCTCAAAGTAGCCCGTGTGGTCGAGCGTCACATGCGGCTCTGCGCACCACAGCTCAATGGACTCAAAGCCCAAGCGCTGCTGCACATCAAGGAAGTAATCGAGCGACCACATGATGTAGTGGATATTCATGCCCGCAATCTGTTCGCGGTGCAGCGTCGGTTTGGATTCAGACATCTTATGCCTCCTTATTTCGATCGAACACGATTTGTCCATCCGACATCGTCATATCAACCGCAAGATCGCGTGCGTCGCGATAATCGAGGTCAAACACATCCCGATCGAGCACGCAGATATCGGCAAGCTTGCCAACCTCAAGCGTACCCAGCTCGTCTTCGCGCATCAGATCGTACGCGCCCCCGGCAGTCCAAGCGCGCAAGAGCTCGACAAGCGTCAGCGTGTTGACCTCATTCACGGGCAGTCCGTCGGCGAAGAATCCGCCGCACGCGCTGTAGATTGACTCGCCCAGGCTCGGAATCAGCAGCGGCAGATCCGTGCCGCAGCACACTGTGCATCCGGAATCTTCCATGCCGCGGCGATTCCAGCTGTGCAAAAGTCGCGTCTCACCAATTTGTCGACGCATCATCGACAGGCAATCCTCGCGCCGGTCCAGCGTTAGAATCTGCGGATAGACCTCGCAAATTCCACCTAACTTGCCAAACTCGACAAGATCGGTCGGGTCAGAGTTCTCGAGATCGGTAATCGCATGGCGGCGAAGCATCCGTCCATGCTCGTCTCGAGGCAGCGAGGCATAGAGCGCCACGGTGCGACGAACGGCGCCATCGCCCTGGCAATGCAGGGAATATCGGAAGCCGTCAGCATCAATTGCACGCAGCTCGTTCTCAATCAGATCCCACTCTGGCTCCTCGACGACCGTCTTGCCGGCAGCGCCCGCATCGGCCGAGTCCTCATAGGGGTCTATCATCTCGGCAAGCCCCACCCATACGCCGCGATCGGTCATACGGTTGAAGCCAGAAAAACGAACGAACGGTCCCCGGAAGCGCTCTCGCGCCTCGCGGGCATATGCCAGATTTGCACCGGCGCCCACCGGCTGCGACATCATAGAGACGCGAACCGTCAGCTCACCAGATTCCTCACGGCGAGCCATTTCGTCGGCAAAGCCGTAGTAGTCATCAAACGCCATTTCCTTGATGGCGGTAACGCCGCGCTCGTTAAGCATGCTCATGTAGTCCGAATACCCAGCACGCACCTCGGGCAGCGCGAGGAAATCGCTCATCATGCGCCAGATCTTCTCGGCATAGCACGCCTGGGGCGTAAAGCCGTATCGCGCACTGGCGGCAGCATTGAGAACGCAGGTCTCCGCTCCCGGTGTAAAGCAGACGACAGGGATATCGCCAAAACAATCGTCAAACACAGCTGCCGTATTTGCGTTCTCGGCATCCGATGCCAACGTTTCGGGTAGGTTGTGGCCAAAAACCGCCGCGCAATCCGGATGATCTTCTTTCCACGCACGCAAGAGCGACACAGCCTCTTTGGCATCAGCGATGCCGAACAGATCAGAACCCAACGTCCGCAGCGCCCAACCTGTATAGAAGGTATGCACATCGATCAGGCCAGGCATGACAGTGCGGTCGCCCAGGTCAACTACCTCGTCCGCCTGGGTCAAATACGAAGCTACCTCACACTTGGTGCCGACAGCCTCAATTCGATTGCCACGGACCGCTACGAAACCTTCAAACGGCAGGTCCCCCGTACCGGTAAAGACGCTCTTAGACGTCAGGACCGTCAAACGATCAGACATCACAACCACCTACACCGGAAGCATGCCAGAGATTGCCGTTACAATCACGCCAAAGACGACCATGAAAATGAAGAACTTCCAAATGGTCTTCCACCATTGGCCAAACGAAATCCTAGCCACGGCAAGACCGGCGACCGTCATGCCCGCTACGGGGCTGATGGTGTTGATGGTCTGGTTGGCAAACTGGAGCGCGGTGACGGCCGCCTCGGGATTGAGGCCCATGAGCTCGGTCAGGGGGCCCATAACGGGCATGGTGAGCGCCGCCAGGCCAGAACTCGAGGGAACCAGCAAAGAGAGCAGGCCAAGGACGATATACATAAACGTGGTGTAGACGGCGGCGGGTGCACCGGCGAGCGCGGTAGCGAGCGCCTGGAGGATGGTGTCGATGATCATGCCGCCCTCGGCGATGACCAGAATACCGCGAGCGATACCGATAACGATGGCAGCGTACGCAAAGTCGGCGAGACCCTTAACGAACTCCTCTGCGATCGTCTGCTGGTCAAGACCGCCCAGGATACCGGCAAGCAAGCCCATGCCAAGGAACACGGCGGAAATCTCATTCATGTACCAGCCCTGGGTAACAAGGCCCCAGACGATAATGCCCATACCGCAAGCAAAATCGATAAGCACGAGCTTCTGACGGATAGTGAACTCTTCCTCGATGGAGGCATCGGTCACGGAAAACTCAATACGCTTGAGCTTATCGTCCTCGTACACAATGGACGACTCGGGGTTTTTCTTGACGCGCATGGCGTAGCGCATGGCCCATGCGATACCGACGGCAGTGAAGATGACCCAAGAAACGGCGCGCAGCCACAGTTGCGGATTACCCTCGATGCCAATGATGCCTTGGGCGATCAAAACATTAAACGGGTCGATGGTCGAAGCACAATATCCCAGGTTAGGACCAAGGAAGCAGATGATAAATGCCGTCATCGAGTCATAACCGATACCCATCATGATGGGAATGAAGATGGCATAGAACGGCAGGGCTTCCTCAGACATACCAAACGTAGTGCCGCAAATGGACAGCAATGTCATCGTGATGGGGATGATGAGGATGTCCTTGTTCTTAAGCTTTTTAATCACACGGCTCATGCCGGCATTCAAAGCGTTGGTCTTGGTGATGATTGCGAACGATCCGCCAATCAATAAGACGAACGCAACGACGTCGGCAGCCTCTTGGATACCCTTGGTGGGCGCTTGCAGAACCGCGAAGATATCCTGGCCCAGATTGATGGTCTCGCCGGTCTCGGAATCGGTGTAGTTCTTATCGACCTGTTCATAGGTTCCAGCAACGGCGACTTCACGCTCGCCCGCCGCTGTCGAAATCGTCTTGCGCTGATACTGACCAGAGGGAACGATCCAAGTCAGGACCGCAAAGACAACGATCAGCAAGAACATGATCGTATAGACATGCGGTAATTTGAACTTAAAACGTCTGTTTGTCTTCTTCGCCTTCGTATCTGACATAGATACCTCCAAAGAACTCGAGACTGCATCGCATCTCGCTTCAACGTTTGCACAATGCAAACGTTCTATGACGTCCCATAGATTACCAGCAGCTTTTTCCTTCATCAAGATAATTTCAAACTGATTGTCGCAACGCGGTTGAACGGTTGCGTTTGCGCCGTGAACGGTATGGAAACGCCCGGTGAGATGATCTACCGGGCGCTTCCATTCGCAATGTCCTAGATGTCAAAAACGTAGCGAGACCCAACGATCCGCTGACGACCGATGATAAACGGCCGCCGCCGCTCATCGAAAAAGAAGGCTTCCATATAAAACAAGGGTTCGCCAACGGGAACTGCCAACAGTCGAGCGACCTCGGGCGACGCGCACGCGATCTCGAGCGTGCACGGGTCGGTAAACGCGGGCGTGCGGCCCGTCCGGTTGCGCACGAACTCAAAAATGGATTGGTTAGATAGAGGTGCCGTTGATAGATAGGCGTTGTCCTCGTAAACGTATATGTTGTTCTCGAGCATGACAGGGACGCCATCGGCAGTACGCACGCGCTCAACGCAAATCAAGTCAGTTCCAACGGGAACACCAAAGAACTGCGCTTCGGTGGAATCCGCCGGCAGTATCTTTCTCGAAATGACGCACGCCCCCGGCTCCATTCCGTTAACGCGGCATGCGTCCGAAAAACTCTGGACGTCATCCTTCTGGCGAATCTTACGCTTAAGCTTGGGGGCATTGACAAACGTGCCTTTCCCCTGCCGCTTCGTTAGATAGCCCTGCTGGACGAGCTCCTCAATAGCGCGTCGCACGGTAACGCGGCCAACTTTATAGCTCTCAGCCAATTCGAATTCGTTGGGTATCCGCGCGCCCGCCTTGTAGGCACCGGAGTTGATTTCGTTTTTGATGATATCAATAACCTGTTGGTACAGCGGTATCGCTGCTTTACCGTCAGTTAGCCCTTCAGTCGGTGGCATATACCCTCTCCAAGCACAATTAAGTCTAAAACGGGCTTAAGGGCATTCAGCAAGTCCTTAAGCCCGCATTAGCTTAAAGTATGCTAGGTGCCGCACCAAAATGTCGGATATTTACTCATCAGACCCGAAAAACGCGCAACTACCTCACTCCTAAGAAAGCGCGAGCAGCTCCGGCAGCTGGTCGATAATCTTGTCCGCGGCATCCTGGCTAAAGCCAAAGCGCTCCTCGCGCTTGGCAATGACTGTCAGGCCGGCTCGCTTGCCGGCAGTGATGCCAGGCACCGAATCCTCAACGCAGCAGCAGCGATTCGCGGGCAGCCCCAGCAGGTCCAGCGCATGCAGGTAGATGTCGGGCTCGGGCTTGCTCTCCTTAAACTGCTCGCCGCTCACCACATACTCAAAGGCATCCGACAACCCGCACGCATTGAGCACTTCCTCGATGCTATCCATGGGAGACGAGCTGGCAAGCGCCACGCGAACGCCGCGGCGCGGCAGCTCTCGAATCGTATCCACGGCGCCTGGGTTAATCAAAGCCTGATAGTCGCGCGGACGCTTATGAGCCCACTCGTCCCAACGGGTCAACGCTTCCTCGCCAGTTAAATGCCCCTTACCGGCGCGCTCAAACCAATCGACCAGCATACGCAGGAAGAACTGATGCGAGGTACCAACCTGCCCGTTCAACTCCTCTTGAGTCAGGTTAAGCCCAAGCTCCTTGGCAAACGCGGCGGTCTCGCCCAGGTAGTAATACTCGGTATCGACAATCACGCCGTCCATGTCAAAGATCACGGCGTCGAACGGAAATGCGGACACGGCACCCTCCCTAACAAAAGGGCGCCCGCAAGCGGACGCCCGAACCATGCATTATCGGCGATTCTAGCCCAGTAGCTTATCCAGCGCCACTGCAATGCCGTCTTCGTTGTTATTGGCGGTCACCATCTGGGCTACAGCCTTAACCTCATCGACGGCGTTGTCCATGGCAACACCGGTGCCGGCCCACTCAATCATGGACTTGTCGTTCTGGCCGTCGCCAAACGATACGACCTCGCTGGCATCGATGCCGAGCTTGGGCAGGGCGCCCTCGAGCGCACGGGCCTTGTCGATACCGGGCGCCGTGTACTCAAAGTACCAGTCGGCCGTAAACATGCCCGAAAGCGTCTGGGTAAAGGGCGCATACATCTCCTCGTAATGCGCCTGCAGGTAGGCCGGGTCGCCCGCCGTCAGCAGCTTGTCCACGGGATAAGCATCAGCGACCTCATGCAAGCTCTCGACCTCGCGGATCTTAAGGTCGCACGCATCGCGCTCGTATTTGACGATGTTTTTCTGCGAGCCATCCGGCAGCGTAATCATGCAGCGGTACGAATCTTCGACATGCAGATCGCGACCGAGCGAAATCATAGGGATCACGTCAAAATTACGCAGATGATCAATCAGACGGTGCAGTTCGTCAGCCGGCATGGCCTGGTCAAAAAGGACCTCATCGGTCTGAGCGTCGACCACATGCGCGCCATTAAAGGCAACTAGCAGACCGTCATGGTTTTGAAGGTCGAGCTCCTGCGCCAAGGCGTGCAGCCCCCATGCGGGACGACCCGAAGCCAAGATGAGCTTAATGCCCGACTCCTGCGCCGCGAGCAGCTTCTCGCGCGTACGCGGGCTAATGACCTTTTGGTCGTTGGTGAGCGTACCGTCGATATCCATTGCGATGGCTTTAATTGCCATATGTGCCTCCTTGCATCGTTTTTATCGCGCACTATCTTATCCGAGCCGGGGCACGTTCGCACAGCGCGCGTATGACGGTTGCAAAACCACCCCATTTGAAACAAAGGCAAAAAAGTACTTGCAAAGACGCGTTCCGACATATAAGTTGATAAAAGACCGCCGTTGCGGTTTTAAGTAGATCGAGCATATGAAGTTTCAGTTTTTAGCGTGTAAGAGAAAGAAGATCGGCAAAGTACAACCCCAAACGCAATGACAACTTAATGAGGTAACTGCCACATGTGAGGCACCCAGGGCATTGCTGTCTCGATTTTGAGCACGATGCCTTCCGCCTTGCATGGGCCGTTCCATCCCGCCCCTGCAGCAACTGCCTCACGGGCTCATTGAAAACCGCATAGCACCCCAACGTCAGCACATCACCCACGGCAAGCACATCACTCACGACAACCAACACATCAACAAACAGCACGAACATCAACCGATTGGAGAAGCTATGACAAACCACCACGCTGAAGACGGCGAGAAAAGCATTTTGGATGCCCGCATTGAGCGAGCATATGCAAACGAATATGACGCCGCCTTTGCCGCCGCGACCATCAAGAACTACGCGTCGCTACCGCTCGCGACGATCTTGGCCGACCACCCTCAACTGCTGAAGCGCTGCACAAAGATCATGGGCGACCCCGACATTCGCAAGCTGACAGACCCCTATGCCCCAAAACGCGACAACGATTCGTACGTTCTTACCGTAGGCTGCCTAGCCCATATGCTTACGGCGCTCGACACGAAACTCAAGCTCGAATGGGAACCCGACGAGCGTCATGAACTCGAAAGCAAGCGGAACACCCTGCGCACCGCACTGTTCCTTCCGTTGGACGGCCTCAAGCGCTGCAACGTCGAGCTCAATACACAGGCGCGGCAAAAGCCCGGGACCACGGGGCAGAAAACTCCAAGACCCCATGCGGCCATCGTCGACCGCAACCGATATAACCGCATGACCGCGCACTTTTCTGCCGAGGGAGCAGCCATAAGGACGCTGATCGACCTGCTGTGCCTCCTGAGCATCAACGAGCTATTTGAGGGCTATCTCGCCCTTGTTCCCGCGACGGCACCCAAGTCGGTAGCAAAGATCATCGAGACCTGCAGACGCCAGTTTGAGCGCCATCGCAATGGCAGCGAGATGAACGCCAGCATCGCGCAGTACTACACGGCCCATTACAAAAAAGACGGATGTGCCCCTGTCGAGCATCAGCTGCGGCTCGCCTATACCACGCCCGTCGCAACGCTCCATCGCTTTGGAGCCCTTGGCGCTTGCGAGCCGCACGAACAGGCAGCCTGCCCCACAACCGAGCTCGATCTCAGGCTCGGACGAACCCTGTAGCCCGCCAGCCCCTCCGCGGGCAACAATCCTATTCCACAACACAACCAACAGAAAGGAGTCCCCATGGACACCAATCATTCCCCCATCATCAGCCCCCTCACCATGCGTGAATCCGCCCGAGGTATCACGCTCACCAGCATTTACGATGAGATGCTCGCCCGTCGCGAGCTCTCCGTCATGGGAAGCATCGAAACCCCGATGGCCCACGACCTATGCCAGCAGATCCGCCTGCTCGATGCCACCGACCCCAGCCGCCCCATCACCATATTTGTCGCCAGCGCCGGCGGAAGCGTGCGATCGGGTCTTGCGATCTATGACGCCATGCGCCTCGCATCGTGCCCCATCCGCACCGTCTGCCTGGAATTCGCCGCGTCCATGGGCGCCGTGATCTTTATGGGCGGCGACGATCGCCGTATGGCGCCCCATGCAGAGCTCATGATTCACGACCCGCTGATCCCCCAGGGGGCAGGCGGCTCGGCACTTGCGCTGCAGGAAACCAGCCGGCGTCTCATGCAGACCCGCAAGACCCTCACGCAAATCCTCTCGGACCGCAGCGGCCTCACGCCCAAGCGCATCCAGTCCCTCACTGCAAAAGACACCTACCTTTCGGCCGAGCGCGCCGTCGAGCTCGGCTTTGCCCACGAAATCCTCTCGACCACCAAGGAGGTCGCCCATGTCTAACCTCGCCAGCCGTCTCGCCGCATCTGAGTCCGCATCGTCCACCATCCTCGCCAAGGATCGAACGCTTTCCTGCGACACCCGCCAAACGGGACTCAACAACAACGCACTTGTGATCGGCCCCTCGGGAGCCGGCAAGACCCGAAACGTCCTCAAGCCCAACCTGCTGCAAATGAACGCAAGCTACATCGTGCTCGACACCAAAGGCACGCTCTGTCGCGAAGTGGGACCCGTGCTGGCAGTCCACGGTTACCGCGTGCAATGTCTCAACTTCGCCGACCTCAACACCGTCCCGGCCCTTGCGCCCGGCATCGAGCGCTGCGGCTACAACCCCCTGAGGCACATTCGCCGCAAGGCGGACGGCAGGCCCAACCAGCAGGACATTCTCTCAGTGGCAAAGGCCATCTGCCCCATCGAGGACAACAACCAGCCTTTTTGGGATCATGCGGCGGCAAACCTGCTGTCGTGTCTTATCGCCTACGTCACCGAACAGCTACCCGTCGACGAGCAGACGATCAGCTCGGTCATCAAGCTGATCGAGCACCTGCAGGACGGTGCCACGGGTCGATTGTTTGACGACCTGATCACGACCGACCCCCAAAGCTATGCCCTCTCGCTATGGCGGCGCTACGCCATTACGCAAAATGCCGAGCGCATGCACGCGAGCATCGTCGGCATCCTTGCCGAAAAGGTCATGTGTCTGGGATTCGACGGTGCGGCACAGCTCTATCGTGAATGCCATCAGGTGGACTTCGCTTCCATGGGACACACCCCCTGCGCCCTGTTTGTAACCGTGAGCGATATTGACCGCAATCTCGATCCACTGACCGGCCTCTTTATTACGCAGGCGTTTATGGGCCTCATTCGCGAAGCCGATAGGCAGCCCGACGGCAGCCTGCCCATGCCCGTGCGCTTTATGCTCGATGACTTCGCAAATCTGCAGATCCCCCAGATCGACAATGTGCTCTCGATTATCCGAAGCCGCAACATCTGGGCAACGCTGCTATTGCAGTCGACCAATCAGCTCGATGCGCTCTATGGCGAGGCACGCGCACGCTCCATCATGGGCAACTGCGACACGCATCTGGTGCTGGCGTTCCAGGATTCCGAAAGCGCCCGGGTGTTTTCCGACCGCGCCGACGCACTGCCCAGCACGCTCATGGCGACGCCGATCGATCGCTCGTGGCTCTTTGTGCGCGGCTGCACTCCCGAACAGGTCGAGCGCTTTAGGCTCGAAGACCATCCGCTCTACGGGGAGCTGCCCGAGGCGCAGCGAGGCCATGCGGAAGCCGAGCTCTAGACGCAGGGCCCTCGCAGCACGCGACGCTCCGGCGAAGACCCTTAAAGGCCGTGCGCCCCGGGGCCACGGCAAAGCAAAGGGGCCCGCATCCCAACGGATACAAACTTGAGATCGGAAGAGC
>CABRZY010000006.1 GCA_902475475.1 uncultured Collinsella sp. | reverse complement strand
TGCCCTTGCCGCCGGCCCACTCGTGACCCTTCGTCATGCCAATCATCAGATCGGTTCCATTTGCCGCGGTGTAATGCAGGCAGTCGAAACGATTGTCGTTCAGGAAACGCAGGTTCTTTTCGAATGCGGCGTCATGGAGCTCCCAGTCGCTCTCTGGGTCCTGGCCATCGGCGCGAGCGGTGTGCAGAATCGCATTCCACAGCTTATAGATTGCAACCTCATCGGCGTCTCCTGGGAACACCTCGCGCGCCCAAGCCACGACCGGAGCGCCGGCGATGCACCACGGATTGATGTTGTAGTCCAGTCCACGGCGGAAAACTTTGCACTGCGTGTTCCTTGCCTTAGAAGCTGCAGCGGGCTTAGCGGGATCGATGCCCTTAAGGGCGGCAGGGTCCGCGCCCTCGATAAAGATAAAGCAGGCACCGTCCTGGGCCAGGGAATCCAGCTGCAGGCGCTTCCACTCGGGCGTCTGCTCAAAATAGCTTTTCTCGACATGCTCGTACGTGAGCCTCGTCACGGCATCATCGGCCCAGATGACCGTCACGTGGCCGGCGCCGGCAGCATAGGCCTCCGCGACCACCACGCGCGCAAACGGCGCGCACTCGACCGGAGACTGAACGACGACCTCCTGGCCGGGCTTAACGTTTACGCCCTTGCGGACGACTAGGCGCGCGTAGTTTTTAATCTTGGGCTCCAAGGCCTTCATGCTCTCCAGAGCCTCTTCGACCGTCAGGGCAGCTCGAATCATGTGCCACTCCATCTATCTATAGAACAGTAAAAAGGCGCGCCGCAAAAACGACGCGCCTTATATCTTAGCGATAAGTATGTATGCAAACGCTACTTCTTCTTGGAGTCCTTCTTGTCCTCCTCGGCAGCTGCGCGCTCGATAAGAGCGTTGAGCTTGTTCTCGGACATGCCCTCGGCCTGCGCGCGGTACATGTTGCGCAAGGGACGAATACGAGCGAAGTCGTAGATAAAGTCACCTAGGATGATGACATAGGACAAAACGATGCCGACCATCTGGACAGGGCTGGACACCATGCCAGCGGGAGCGAAGTACAGCGAGGCCCAAATTGCCACGACGAGCACCATGCCAATGGCGAGCACGGCCCACCAGATACGACGGCGCTTGGTGTAGTCCTCATCCTGCTTGAGGAGGATATTCGACACCGTGTAGATGCGATCCTCGCGGGCGCGCTGTTTAGCCTTGCGGGCGCGCTTCTCCTCCTTGGAAAGACCTTCCAGGTTTTCGCCCTTCTCGAGCTCTTTGCGGCGTGCCTTAGACGAAGCCGGCACGACGCGAACGGAGCTCGCTGCTTGGCGGGCGGGCTTAGCAGATGCGGCAGACTTGCGCGCAACCCCGGTAACTTCGTGGGATTGCGTGCGCTTGTTCGTGGCGCTACGGGTACTCACTTATGCGTTCTCCTTCATGCTTGTGAACTGGGAGCCCGTGATGATCTGGAAGGCCTCGCGATAGCGCTCGGACGTGCCATCGATGACCTCGGCGGGCAGGTGCGGGGTCTCCCCCGTCATATCCCAGTTGGCCTTGAGCCAATTGCGGACGAATTGCTTGTCGTAGCTAGGCTGGATCTTGCCCTCCTCGTAGCTGGCAGCAGGCCAGAAACGGCTGGAGTCGGGCGTGAGGCACTCGTCGATCAGCGTGACCTTGCCATCAATAACACCAAACTCGAACTTGGTGTCGGCAATGATGATGCCACGGGTCGCGGCGTACTCGGCGGCAGCCTTGTAGATCTTGAGGGAAAGGTCACGAATCTGCGTGGCGATGTCCTCGCCCACGATCTCGCAGCAACGCTCAAACGAGATGTTCTCGTCGTGGTCACCGATCTCGGCCTTCGTGGACGGCGTGAACAGCGGCTCAGGAAGCTTGGAAGCCTCGGTCAGGCCCTCAGGCAGCTGGATGCCGCAGACGGTGCCGTTCTCGTCGTAGGTCTTCTTGCCCGAACCGGTCAGATAGCCGCGGACGATGCACTCGATAGGAATCGTCTGGGCCTTCTTAACCAGCATGGCGCGGCCAGCGAGGTAGTCACGATACTCAGCAAACTCCTCGGGGAAATCCGCCGGGTCGATGGAAACGAGATGGTTGGGGACGATGTCGGCAAACTTGTCGAACCAGAATGCCGAGATGCGATTGAGTACCTCTCCCTTAAACGGAATCTCGTCGGGAAGAATGAAGTCGAACGCAGAAATGCGGTCGGTGGCGACCATCAGCAGGTTTTCACCGGCATCGTAAATATCACGAACCTTGCCACGGGAATCCGGACGACGCTCCATCGTTGTCACGTGAGTCACTCCTTACCTAAATACGACAGAAATGCGGGTTCTTTCCCGCATGTTTTCGCAAACTCGGAGCGGCAGAGACGCAGCCCCTCCTTCACCGAATAGCGAAAAGCTAGTGCTCCATTGTAGTAGATGCCGCGTCTGCCGTGTGCTCGCGGGGCAGATGAATTGTAAAAGTCGTACCCTTTCCAAGCTCCGACTCCACGGATATGTAGCCATGGTGACGCTCGACGATCTGCTTGGTCACGGCGAGGCCAACGCCCAGGCCGCCAGCTTCGCGGGCGCGGCTGGCATCGGCGCGCCAAAACCGCCCGAAGATGCGCGACAGATCGTCCTTGGCAATACCGATGCCGGTATCAGAAACGGCAATGCTGACGTGCTTGCGGTCACTGAGCACCGATACCACGACCCAACCGCCCTCGGGGGTGTAGCGCATGGCGTTGCTCATGAGGTTGATAACACATTGCGTGATCATGTCGGGATCGGCCTCGACGACATCGTCGTGACCCTGGGTCTCGTCCGCAAAACGCAGGCGCAGATCGCGGTCGACAAACAGGCGCTCCTGGGCATTGACGATGGAACGCACGAAAGGAACCATGTCCACCGGCTCAAGGTTGAGCGGAGCCGTGCTGTTTTCCATGCGCGACAGGTCGAGCATCTGCTGCACCAGACGAGCCAGGCGACGCGTCTCGGAAGCAACGGTCTCCAAATGCTCATCGTCGGTGGGATACACGCCATCCTGCATAGCCTCGACCGTTGCGAGCATGGCCATAAGCGGCGTGCGAAGCTCGTGTGCAACGTCTGAAGTCAGGCGCTTCTCGTGTTTCATATCCTTCTCGAGCGAAGTGGCCATCTCATCGAAGGTCTCACCCAGCTGATCGATCTCGTCATCACCGCGCAGTCCCGTGCGAGCCGACAGGTCGCCGTCACGAATTTGCTTTGCGGTACTGGTGATGCGATGAATCGGCTTGGTGAGCATGCGCGACACGAGCGATCCGATAACGACCGAAATGCAGATTGCAACAACCGCGGCGAGGGCCATGGCGTTAAAGGTCTTCTCCCTAAACGCAGAGTCCGCCTTGGTGAGCAGAGCGTCGGAGCCGATGGCCCACAGCTTTACCTGTCCGACATGCTCGCCGGAAGACGTTACAATCTCGACGTTAGCAACGCTATCGGAGTCGGTTGGAGCAGACGAGACCGGGCTATGCGATGCCCTCTTGCCGCTCGTGTCGTCGATCGTAGCCTGGTTTTCGCGTACATCGGCGGTGGCGCTTGCCGAGGGCCAGGAATCGTCATAAACGATCACGCCCTTTTTATTGACGACCTGCATGCCCAGATCGTCGGAAACCAAACTCGACGTTGCGACCGTGCGCAGTTCTCCCGCGGTCCAAGAACCGTTTTCCTCATATGAGGTTGCCAACTTCTCGGCAGCGGAATTTGCGATTTCGACGATATTGGAGCGTGTGTAATCCGAAAAGACCGTGCCCCACACAACAGAGACAACGCCCACCAGCACCAATACCGTCATGAGCGATGTCAGAGCAAAAGCAAGTGCCATGCGCGAGGGATAGCTCATCGTTGGCCGTGAATCGGAACGAGGCGTGTTCCAACTAGCCTTGGAACCCGCCTCGCTCTCCTGCTTGTGCTTTTGTCCGATTTCAAAGCGCGCAGGTGTCATATGTGATTTCCCTATTTCTCGTCCGACTTATCGGTCTTGGCCGGAGCCTCGAAGCGATAGCCGACACCATGGACGGTGTAGAGCCACTTGGGCTTCTTGGGATCATCGCCCAGCTTGGCGCGAAGATTCTTCACGTGGCTATCGATGGTGCGCTCATAGCCCTCAAAGTCATACCCGAGCACTTTCTCGACCAGCTCCATGCGGTTATACACACGGCCGGGATGGCGGGCAAGCGTGGTGAGCAGCTTGAACTCGGAAGCCGTCAGGTCGACTTCCTTGCCCTCGACCAAGATCTTGTGGCCCGAGATATCGATGACCAGATCGCCGAAGTCGAGTACCTCGACGGCGGGCTCGTCGGCCTGATGGGCACGGCGGAACAGAGCGCGAACGCGGGCGACGAGCTCGCGCGGCGAGAACGGCTTAATCAGATAGTCGTCGGCGCCGAGCTCAAGACCGATAATACGGTCCTCGATCTCGCCCTTAGCCGTCAGCATGATGATGGGGACATCCGAGGTATCGCGAATGGTGCGGCAAACGCGCTCGCCGGGGATCTTGGGGAGCATAAGGTCGAGCACGACCAGGTCGAACTGATGCTTCTCGAACTCCTCGATCGCGGACTGGCCGTCGCCGACGCCCACAACCCAGTAGCCTTCGCGCTCGAGATAGGCAGCGACGGCGTCACGGATTGCCTTCTCATCCTCGACCAGCAGAATCTTTTTTGCATCTGAAGCCATAACACGGCCCCCCTGTCTCAATTAGCTAAGAACAAGCCCATTTTAACGCACCTGAGCCCGCCGGATGCCGCTATGACGCGGCAGCTCGGCAGGCGGTACTCACAATTACAACGCGTTTATTCCCCTGTTGGCGCCTTTTTAACCCCTCTAAGCTTAAAGAGAGAATAGGCGTGCAGTGACCGTCTCTGGTATACCCTGGCTGTTGCGCACCGTGGCGTACGTAAGGAATGAGTCCAATTTTCCCGCCGTAGCTGGATAATCGCCATACTCCAAAGCGCGGTCGGGCGACAGCAGCGAGCCATAGGTCTTGGCAGAGGTGTCGATCAGGAAATGCGACGCCTGTACCTTAACAAGGTATTTATTCTTCTTGCCAGCCGCACATGCGAGCGGCTCGCGTGACAGAAAGAGGTACGGCCCTCCCTCATTACCGATATACGTGCCCATATTGCCCAGGCTGCCCACGCCGCTATAGGCCGCCTCGATAGAAAACACGAAGGTATCGCCCATATACACGGCCTCGAAAGGCGAAACTGACGAAGGGAGGACCAGCTGGGCACGCTTGGTGTTGTTGCCGTCGGTCAGATCGATTGCCGTAATGCCGTAGTAGACGCCCTCGTCGTTGCGGACACGCGGCGAGATGGTCAAAATGCCGTCGCTCGCGCGCGGAGCCGATGCAAAGCGGCCCGTCGATTTCCAAATTGTCTCGGCCTTGGATTCATCAAGTGAGCGACGATAGCAAAACGAATCACTACTCGTTTTATTGCCGCCTGTCGAAGGCATTTTATACCAGATGACTGATGACCCGAACGCCGTAAACAGGGGCGGATCATAGTCCTTGCCGCCTCGATCGAGCTCAACCACATCGCCAGAGAGCGAAGCACCCGACAGATTTTGAGCGTAGAGCTTCCACGATGAATTGGCAAAGTTCATCTCAACCCACGCGAATACGCCGTCGCCGGCGCGGACATCGTAGAATGCATATCCCGTGCCCTCGACAGGATCCTCGATTAATGTGGTAAGCGAGCCATCGCCCAGGTTGAGCACACCGAGCGTGTTGGCGTGCAATGCCGATGCGGGCGCCATCATCGCCGCGGCGTAATCGCCGTCGCAGTAGTACAGCAGCGTACCCAGAGGCAGCGTCCACGACGCCGCCGGCTCAAGATCGATGTCGACAGCCTCATACTCATCCGTAATCGAGATAATTTTGGAATCGTCCTTGATAACCTGCGGCTCGCCGGCGGCATCATCGCTGGTACCCGTTTTTTTCGAGCATCCGGCAAGCACCGTGGCAGCGCCCGCGGCAGCCCCACCGAGTACAAAGCCGCGACGCGATATTCCGTTCTTGATGTGATCGGCGATACCCATTAGGCGATCTCGGCGCGAGCGGCCTCGATGGCGCGCGTAAGCTGGTCGGCGCAGGAGGTCTTTTTCATACCGCAGGTATTACCGGCGAGAACCTCGATTACGCGATCGGCAGGAGCGCCCTCGACCAGCTTGGAGATTGCCTTGAGATTGCCGTCGCAGCCACCGGTAAACTCAACGCCTATCACCTTGTTGCCGTCATCGGAAAGGTCAAGGTGAATATTGCGAGCACACACGCCCTGAGGCTTGTAATCAAACGAAATCATGCGATCCCCTCTCAGAATGTTATTCGAGACGACTATTATCCCCGTCTTTCCCTAAATGCAACGAGGCGCTTTGCCGGCAACACACATTACCAGCAAAGCGCCCTAAAAAGCTAACGTTATGCCCGAACCTACTCGAAGCTCAGCTGCTCCAGACGATCAAAGACCGTGTCGATACGGGTGAGGAAGTCCCATGGATCAAAGATCTCGTCGAGCTTCTCCTGGCTGACGGTGCAGCGCGGGTCGGCCTCGAGACGCTCCTTAAAGGTGGGGCCGGAGACACAATCCTGTACCTCGTGCCAGGTTGCCATGGCGTTCTCCTGCACAATGGCGTACGCGTCCTCGCGGGTGATGCCCGTATCGACGAGGGCGAGCAGCACCTTGGAGGAGAAGATGAGGCCGCGGGTCTTATTGAGGTTGGCCATCATGCGGGCAGGGTACAGCTGCAGGCCGTCGATAACGCGGATGAGGCACTGGAACATGTGGTCGAGTGCGATGAAGCTATCGGCCTGGGCGACACGCTCGGCAGAGGAGTGCGAAATGTCACGCTCGTGCCACAGGGCGACGTTATCGAAGGCGACCTGGGCGTTGGCCTTCACGACGCGCGACAGACCGCAGACCTTCTCCATGGTGATGGGATTGCGCTTGTGCGGCATGGCGGAGCTGCCCTTTTGGCCCTTACGGAACGGCTCCTCGGCCTCGAGCGTATCAGTCTTCTGCAGATTGCGGACCTCGGTCGCGATGCGCTCGCAGGTGGCTGCGGTGGTGGCGAGAACGCCGGCGAGATAGGCGTGATGGTCGCGGCTGATAACCTGCGTGGACAGCGGGTCGTGAACCAGGCCCAGGTGCTCGCAGACATACTCCTCGACAAACGGCTCGATGGAGCTGTAGGTGCCGACAGCGCCCGAGATGGCACCAAAGGCAACATTCTTGCGGGCGTCCTCAAGACGATCCAGATCGCGCTTGAGCTCCCAGGCCCAAGAGCCAAACTTCATGCCGAAGGTCATCGGCTCGGCGTGGATGCCATGAGTGCGGCCGGCACAGAGCGTGTTGCGCTCCTCAAAGGCGCGACGCTTGCAAATCTCGCCGAGCTTCTTGACGTCCTCGATGATCAGGTCGCAGGCCTGGGTGAGCTGGTAGCACAGGGCCGTGTCGCCTAAATCGGAGCTGGTCATGCCATAGTGAACCCAGCGGCTGGGCTTGGGGTCGTCCTCGGGAACATCGGCATCGATGTATTCCTTCATGTTGGTCAGGAAGGCAATGACGTCGTGGCGCGTGACTTCCTCGATCTCATCGACCTTCGCCTTCTCAAAGTTGGCATGGTCGCGGATCCACTGGGCCTCGTCTTTGGAAATACCGATCTTGCCGAGCTCCGCCTGGGCCTCGCAGGCCAGAACCTCGATCTCCTGCCAAATGGCGTACTTGTTCTCGAGGGAGAAGATGTGTCCCATCTCCGGGCGGGTATAGCGATCGATCATAGCGGCTCCTTTTTGGTTATTGGCACGTTGGTCGTAACCCAACCATTGTACCGTGCGCAGGTGCAAGTATGGGCAGTAGGCATTAACCTAACATTTTGCCGCAAGAGCGGCCATGGGGACATCCGCGTATTTGCTTCGCAAATACGCACCGGCTTCAGGCGAGCCCCTCAGCTTCACGAAGCCGAAGGGGAAGACTCCGCCGAATTGTCCGTCCCCACGTCTTCCTTTGCTGATGGAGCGGGCAACGGGACGTCCGCGTATTTGCTTCGCAAATCCGCACCGGCTGCGGCCGCCTATCGGCGACCTTGCCTGCTCGCTATAAACGCTTCGCGTTTATTTAACGCTCGCACCCTGTCGGGTTCGAGTCCCGGCACTTTATTGAAAAAGGCACGGTAACGAAACGTTACCGTGCCTGAAATTCGAATGGAGCGGGCAACGGGACTCGAACCCGCGAGTGTCAGCTTGGGAAGCTGATGCCTTACCACTTGGCGATGCCCGCATATGTGGGGGATAGTATAACGCGGTTGTCTTGTTCGATACAAGGGTGGCGATGCTTGTTTTAGCTGTGGAGATTCGTTTGAAAATCGCGTCAATTGTGGAGACGAGGACCTTTGACTTCCTGTTCTCCTTATCTTCTACCTGCGCTTTTGCTTGATTGTTGTATTTGAGCTCAATTTGTCAGGAATTGGGCAAGCTTTTGGTCAGGCTCCGGTACTTACCCGCATGAACCTCGGGGGTAGCCTCATCCTACGCGTCGCAGCCTCCCCATGCGGCGCACGAGGGATAAGGAGCAGCCATGTCCAACGCACCCACGCACTCTGTCCACAGCGCAATTGCAACAGGTCCGCTGCTCCTGCTCCTCTTCCTGCTTTTCGGCTGCCTGGCACCGGGAGCCGCATTTGCCGTCGATGGCTACGACCAGCTCGGCTTCCGCACTATTAGCGATGATTGTGGACCCTTCTTCATCGGCAAGTATGAAGCTCAAGACACCTCGATTGCCTACTGCATGAACCAGGAGCGCCCCGGCCCCACCAAACCGGGTGGCCCATGGCTCAACTTTGATCAAGGCTGGGTGTGGCTCGACGACGAGTTCGCGGCAATCGTTTGTCACGGATATCCCACCACCACGTCGTTTGGCGGTTACCATCTTTCACCCGATCGCGCCCGCGCCGCCACCCAGCTTGCCGTATGGATGCTCAACGGCACTACCCATGTCGACGGCACCTACTCCTACACGACCGCTCAGGGTAAAACCAAGAGCGGACACTTTACCGCCGACAATGAAGTCGTGGCGGCTGCGCGGTGGCTCCACGACAGCGCAAAATCAGGAAGCATCAAAGCCGCTCCGCACCGCGCGCGACGCTATCTAGGGGCCGTATCGGGCGGCAGCAAACGTCAAGACATGCTCTATGTACTGCCGGCGGTCTCTGTTTCCTTCCAAAAGCAGTCTGCTAACACCGTTATTACCAGCGGAAACAATACCTATCAGTTTACCGGGGCAACATTCGATATTTTTGAGAGCGCCAGCGGCGCGCGTGTCGGCACCATCAAGATGGACAGCAACGGTCGAGCGCAAGCAACACTTCTGCCCAACACGGCATACTACCTAGTTGAAACGAAGGCGCCGGCCGGCTATGTCCCCCGCCACGATCGTATTGCCTTTACCACGGGGAATGACGGCGGGCGGGTCGCCATTGATGAACAGCCCGGCACCATCAACCTGCGTATCGTAAAACTCGATGCCGCGACGAATGCCGGCCCCCAGGTGGGATCTTCACTCGCAGGAGCAGAGTTCACGTGTGTGTCGCAATCAACCCCTGGATGGGCACAAATCCTCACGACCGACGAAAGCGGTCGGGCCGCCCTCGCCGATGTCCCCTTAGGAACCTTTACCATCTACGAATCAAAAGCCCCCGAGGGCTACCTGCCATCCAACGACAGCTGGACCTATACCGTTGGAGCCGACCAGCTCGGCGATTCAGGCGTGGTCGAGATCGAATCTCGCGTTTCCGATATCCCCATTGCGTTTAACCTTGAGATTTCCAAATTCAAGGATTACGGCAATAGCGACCAATCCGGCCTGGAGCAGCCGGCGGGTGGTGTTGTCTTTGAGGTTGTCAGCAACAGCTCTCAGCAGGTTGTTGGCACACTGACCACAAACATCTATGGATTTGCCTCCACCAAAGACCAGCCCGAAGCATGGTTCGGCACAGGCAAGCGACCCGCCGGTGTCCACGGAGCCGTCCCATACGACCGTGCCGGCTACACGGTTCGCGAAGTTCCGGAAACCGTCCCCGAGGGTTTTAAACGTGCAGGGGAATGGACCGTCGGGGCCAATCAGATTTCCAACGGCGCCGAGCTTCAATATATCGTGGATAACCACGCTCTGTCGACGCATCTCCAGATTGTAAAACGCGATGCCCAAACAGGCGCTTCTGTTCCACTAGCCGGATTCACCTTCCAACTCCTCGACAGCAATCACGAACCTGTCTCACAAACTTGCTGGTATCCAGCACATAACGTAATGGACACCTTTACGACTGACGCGACCGGGACCGTCACACTGCCCGAATCGCTCGTGCCGGGCACCTATTATGTACGCGAAACCTCGGCCAAAGAGCCCTATCTTGTCGGCGAAGAGATCGAGGTAAACATACCCGCCGACATGAACCTAACGCCCGTTGCAATCGCCTCGTATTATGACCACGCCGCGACCGGAAACATCAGGATCGTTAAAACCGATGCCGTAGACGGTAGCAGGCTCGCGGGCGCCATCTTTGAGATCCGTGCCTCGGGTGATATCGCGCGCCCCGATGGTAGCATTGCCGCGATCGACGGTGAGACCGTCGCGACCGTCGCGACGGATGAAACTGGCGAAGCACGCGCAGACAACCTGCCGCTGGGATCTGGTACCGCGCGCTACGAGGTTGTCGAGACTCAAGCGCCGACCGGCTTCTTGCTCGACCGGACGCCCCATATTGTTGCCCTTACTTATGCCGACCAGAAAACACCCGTTGTAGAAGCACGGCTTAACGTATCCGACGATTACACCAAGGTTGATATCTCCAAGGTCGATGCAAGCGGTGAGCAAGAAGTGGAAGGCGCACAACTCACCTTATATGGTCCCGATAAAACCGAAATAGACTCCTGGACCTCATCCGACAAGCCGCACCGCGTCGAACATCTTGCACCCGGCACCTACTCGTTGCGCGAAATGATGTCTCCGCGGACCTTTGACCTTGCCGAGGAGATAACGTTTGAAATAAAGGATACGAGAGAAGTCCAATCCGTCGCGATGAAGGATGCGCCCATCGAGATCAAAGGACAGGTCGACAAGCGTCAGGAGCTTGTCCAACCTATCGGAAAGGGTCTGCTGGCCAACGGAGACGGTAAAAATCGCGCCGCGACGCAAACCAATACGGATGGACTTTTCTCCTATACCATCGACGCTCGAAACGATTCAACTACCTGGGTTGATGAGTTCACAATTACCGATGATCTTGAGTGTGCCGAGGACGATACGGCGAGATTCGTCTCAATCGAAACCCCCGTCGCCATCGGCGACCTCAATGGTCTGTGCAACGTGTGGTATCACACGACGCCGTTGGACTCGACAGACGTCGATGAGCCGGCAAACGCGACACTTGACGATGGGCACGAAAATCCTTGGCTTGAGTCCGACGAAGTAAGGGAGAGTCTGGGTGAGGATTGCCGCCTCGTCGATTACGACGGCTGGCACCTCTGGAAGGCGGATGTCTCGACCACGGAATCCACCACACTCGAGGCGAAAGAACTCGACCTTGCGTCCAATACCGTCGTAACGGGCATTCGAATTGAATACGGTGCGGTAGCCGCCGACTTTACGACTCGAAGCGATGCGGATTCTTGGACCCGCGATGATCTCAAAGATGAGCACGACGACCTTGACGATGCCAAAGCAATCCTTGGCACAGACGCTCGGGGCGCAGTCGTACACATGCAGGCAACGTCGGCTTATACGCCCCAAACCGCACTCACCAACAGCGCGCGCGTCGATCTTTGCCGCAACGGTGGCGGCGATAAACTTGAGTCACGTGACGAGGACAGCGTCATTCAACGCTGTACCCTACCGCAGGACCTACCGGCAACAGGATCAGCTCCCATCGCCGCTTGCATCACCGCGCTCCTGACCTCGGGTGCCGCAGCCCTATGGTTCGCTCGCCTTAGGTCGATCCCAAAGAAGCGCTAGCGCGATGAAAAAGCGGGCGAGACAGTCCCCTGGCTCGCCCGCTTTCAATCATGTAAATCGCCGTATCTACTCTGCAGACGAAGATCCACCATCAACGATTGCCTGCTCGGACTCAGGAATCCCATCGGCACCCGTACTCTGTTCTTGCTCCACCTCTTCGCTGATTGCGGAGGCGGGGGTCGAGCCCTTTGCGCCCACGATGTAGGCAGCCCCAAATCCTAACGCAATGGCAATCAAGGTCAAAATCACGTAGACAGGCCAATGGCGCTTAATATACGAAAACACGTTGACTCCTTAGAGCTCCGTCTACGAACGGCGGATAACCTCGGTCACGACCTCGGATACCGTAGCAATGTTCGTCGGGTTGACATTGTGGGGCAGGTCGTCCTCGGTACGAGCGCAAGCCAGACGCGTGCCGTCCACGCCGGCGATGGTAAGGGCTCGGCGGCTCGCCTCGAGCGCGGCATAGGCATCGGTCTTGGCATAGGGCATCTCGAGCGCGCCACAATCGACATGGAACGACTTGCAGACCTTGCTGACCAGGTTCATGATGCGGCGATCGCCCTTAAGCAGTTGTTGTTCGCCCTCGACCGTCACAACCGAAAGCCTACCGGCGCCGACGGATTCAAGATTGATAAAGAATACGCCGCGGAGCTTATCGCGATGCGAAGCCAAGAAGGCCTTCATGCCGGCGCCATCACAATCCGAGGCGCCCGTTGCCACAAACCAGATATCGTGACCGAGCAGCTCATCATCGCCCATAGAGGCGACAGCCGAGAGCATATCTTCGGAAGAAGCGCCATCGGAAGACGTAGCGCCACCCTTCCAGCCATCGTTATCGTCCTCGAAGTTATCCCACGAACCGATACCGCGACCGGACTTCTTGGCATCGTAATCGTCTTCGACGCCCAGCCAGTCACTCATGCTGTCCTGCTCGTTTTTCTTTTTACGACCGAACAGACCACCCAGGCCGCGCTTACGAGACTTGGGTGCCGCCGGGGCGGGAGCCGAAATGGTCTCGATCGGCTGCACGCCCGACGCAACGGGCATAGGAGGCGCAACGGGTGCCGATGTGGGTTCGGGACCTTGGGCGGTAGCAAAGGGGTCGTTGACCTGGGCAGAGGGATCGGGAAGGTCGAACAGCGACGTGCGAGATGCAACGTTTGCCTGCTTCATAGACGGCAGCGACGGATCGGGGACCGAAGCCAGCGGAGACGAGGAGGGTGCAGGCGACGGTGCCGACGCCGGATCGGGAACATTCATCTGCGGACGCGGCGATGCCTGGGAGGAAATCTGGGCCATAAGGGAATCAACCGTTTCGTCCTGGGTGGGAGCGACATTGGCAACCGTGGCACCGGAACCACTCGGGGTCGGCATGGTGAAAATCTGCGTGGAATAAGGCCTCGACTCATCCGTCTCGGGAGTCTCGGAAACCGCAGGCACTTCCTCCTGCTCGACCTCGGTCGAATCACCTTGATCGGCTGCCACGTATTGCTCTTCGTCAGAGTTGGCCTCAACGGACTCGTCCCCGGCGGCATCTTGGATTTCGGCAGCATCAATAGGCTCGTCATCGTCTGCCGCGTCGCCCTGTCCATCGGAAACAGGAAGGGGCTCGGCAATCGCGGTGCCCTGCTTTTCAAACGTTATCGTGGAATCGAACTGCGCGGCATCAAACGACATGGTGCTATCGACGTGCTGCTGAGCCTCGAAAGACGTTGTAGCTTCGGCGGCGTCGACGGGCGCGGACTGCATAGCCTCGTTCTGCTCGAACTCTTGCGCCGCGTGCTCACGTGCCGCCGCGGCTGCCTGCTGCTGAGCGATAGCCTCCTGCTCGGCAGCCTCGCGTGCGGCAGCGCGCTTCTCCTCGAAGTCGTCGACAAATTTCTTGCCCTTTGCAAGTGCACCCTTAAAGAAGTTGGAAGCGCTGGCGCCAATCGACGAGAACGCGGATGCAATGTCGGCATGGGGCGTTGCCGCGGGAATCTCGGCCGAGAAATCAGTATCGCTCTCGTAAGACACGCGCCTCGGCTGTTCAACGTAATCGTCGTCAGACTCGTCCGCAACGTCTTGTGCCGGCGCGGCGGGAGCCAAAATGTCCAGTCCTGCCGCGGGATCGATCGCGGACACCGCCTCGGGCTCGGCAACGGCAGCGGTAACTGCGGCAGACTCATCATCCGCAGTGACAACGGGCGCAGGCTCGGGCTCAAACGTCGGCTCCTCGCCCTCCTCGTAATCGAGCGTGCAGGACTCGGGAAGCATTCCGAGCGCACGGATGGCATCCGAACCAAAGCGGATGTTGCCGGCGGCGTTGCGATAGAGCTTGGGCTCGGGCTCGGCCGCGGCAGGCTCCTCCGCCGGCTCAGCAGCGGGAACCTCGTCATTGAACTCTTCGGCCTGGACAGCCTGATTCTGATCCTCGGGCACGATGGCGCCAATCAGCGTCTCGTCGGCAGACGCACCCTCAAAGCCCTCGATCTGCTCGTCAAAAGCCTCGCCCTGTTCGGGCTCGGTTTGAGCGTCGGGAGCAATCGGCTGACCGAACTCGTCCTCGGCGTAGGTAGGCTCTTCGTACTCGATGGTGTTGCCGTAGTCGTTTTGCTGCTGGGCCGCGGCATACTCCGCCGCCGCGCGCGCCATTTCCTCGGCACGACGTTTCTGCTCCCCAAAATAGGTATCGAACGGAACATCGTCGGGAAACTCGTTCTCGCCCTGGAAGGGAGCAACGTTGTCCATAACACCGAGCATAGCGGCGACAGAAGACTTGTTGCACACCGCGCCGGACGTATAGGGAAGAATGTGGCGGTTAGAGATGATGTTTGCCGCGTTGGCAAGTGCAATGAGGGAAGCGAGGATCGCGACAATCCACAGCAGAACCTTGAGCGCGCCGGGGAGCGGCAGGATACGCAGGATGGCAACGGCAGCAGGGGCAACCGTGGCAACGGGCAACAGCTTGGCGATGAGCGCACGATACGAAGCATAGGGCTCGCGGGCGAGCAGCTCAGCACGGGGAGAGTCGTAGTGTGCGACAACGACCACCGGGCGGTTGCGCGGAGACGCGAGCGGGCCCGAGGCCTTGTGGTAGGCGATGACATTTTGGCTCACGCCCGTCTTGCCCAGGCGCGAAACCACGGGGTGGCCCGTGCGCTCGAGCACGTAAAGAACGGCGCCGACAATGGCCAGCAAGGTGCCGACCAAGCCGATACCGCCGCCGATGCCCATCAGCAGGGCGCCGGCAAACGCAAGAATACCGGTAACGGCAAATGCCAACCTACTGGGCGCCGGGGCATTGAACTCCTGAACCTCGGGGTCAAAGCCGTGGTTGCGGAAGATCTGAGCGATATCCTCGGCAGCCAAGCGCTCTTCTTCGCTGCATGCTGGCGTAATGCCGGTGTTCTGCAGCAGGTGGTTAATATAGTTCTGGGTGTTCGCCATGTGCGCTCCACATCCATAATCCGACAAATAGGCCCAATGCATGCACATTAGAACCGTATATAGTCGAAAGTATACCCCGAGCGAGCGCAAACGACCGAATTCGGGCCATCTTAACGTCCCGAGCGGACAAGGATATAGCCTAATCTCCATATCGGACTAAAATCATGGCAGCAAACCACCTTCTCACGCGAGGACTCTATGACGGCAAGCGACGCGACCGCGACAATTAAAAAGGGGAATTCGGAGCCCAGTTTCGATAAAACGGCTCAGCGCATCCTCAACCTTTTCTTTGTGCTCAACAGCTCCCCCGAACCGCTGACGACCGAGCAGATCGTCTTGGATTCTGACCTGGGATATGGCTCGGGCAACACCGACTCGGATAAGCGCAAGTTTCGGCGCGATCGTGACAAACTGCTCGAGCGTGGCATCTTAATCAAGGAGGTTCGCCCCGCCGGTGCGCAGGAGACCGAGGAAAGCTCGTGGACAATCGACCGCGAGCACACGTTTGCTGCAGGCGGCCTCATCACCACAGACGACGCCGATATCCTGCTCAACGCCATCGACCAGACGCTAGCGGCCGGCTCATCCACTTTTGCCGCACCGCTTGCCGATATTCGCTCCAAGATTGCCTACCTCACCGGTAGGACGACGGTGGACGAGGCGCCGATCCGCCGCTCTCCCACCGTCGATGCGGTATGGAGCGCCTTTGCCGAGCGATGCGCGCTGCGATTTTTATATCAGAACGGACGCGGCGAGCAGAAAGAACGTACCGTCTGCGTATACGGCATGTTCGAGCGCGAGGGCGTGGCGTACTTCTGCGGCCTCGACAATGTTACCGACGACATCAGGACATTCCGCTGCGACCGTATCGTTCGCGCTTGGCGTCCTTCGAAGGCCTACGTCATCCCCGCGGACTTCAATCTCAACGACTATCTGTTCTTTGAATTCGATTTTGCCGACCGACCGCCCGTTGCAGCCACGTTCTCGTTCGGTCCTCAGACGCAGATCGATATGATCAACGGCCTCACGCGCGGGCGAGGTGAGCTCGCACACACCGATGCGGGATGGACCTGGACCGTTGACGTGCGCGATCTTGAAGCCGCCGCCTCATTTTGCATGGCCCACGCCATGGACGGCATGAGGCCCATGGCCCCCAAATCGCTCAAGCAGGCGTGGAACCACCTCATCGAAAGGACGGTGCACGAGCATGCCCGTGCGTAAACTCACCAGCGAGCAGAGACTCTCGCGCGCCATCGACATCATGGAGGCCCTCTACGCCGCCGGCGAGAATGGCATGACACGAGACGAGCTTTGCAGCCGCTTTGATATCACGGGGGCATCGCTCGACGAGATTCTCGAGATCGTCTCGACGCTCGCGGACCGAGAATCGGGCGCGCGCATCATCTGCGAATGCCGCAGCGAGCGTGTGGTCCTCACCGGTGACGCCGGGCGTGTGCTACCGTTGCGCCTGAGTGCCGCCGAGGGCACTGTGCTCAACCATGAACTTGAATCGTTGGGGATTGAGCCCCAGGCGGCGGCTCGGATTCGACATGCCCTTCTACCCGAAGAGCTCGGCTATAACCAGCGCGTCTTTGACACCGTCAACCACGGGTCGCACTGGCAGCAGCTGAGCTGCGCCATTCAGGACGGTGTTCGTTGCCGCATCTCGTATCGCTCGATGGACGATGCACGGCCACGCGAGCGTCTGGTCGACCCCTTGCGCATTACGGCAAACGGCGACCAAACATACCTGATTGCCTGGGACATCGCAGTCGACGAGCAGCGCACCTATCGCATGGATAAAATCGAGGGACTCACCTTGACGGAAGACTCCGTCGTGTCTCACGCACCGGACGTCGCATCCCTCCACGATTCCCTTGCCCGGACGCAGCATAGCGCAAAGCTCCTGATGCCATTCGATATGGCGGAGCATCTGGACTGGGCCGGCATCACCCTAATCGAGCGCAGCGGGGCAGACATGGCAACGGTAACCGTGCATTACGGCTCCGAGCGTTGGCTACTGAGCCAGGTAATCGCAGCGGGCGGAGCCATCCGCATCTTGGATGACCCCGCCCTGTCAAAGCGTCTGTGCGATATGGCAAAAACCCTCGTCTGTCCGCTTTAGCGCCGCCGCTCGTGACGTGCGCGCCACAGTTGCAGATAGTGACCGATCTGCGCCGATTCGATGCGCTGGTAGGAGCTCGTGGGCAGCGACGTTAAGAACTTCTTTCCGTAGCCCTTCGTCACCAGGCGCGGGTCGGCCAGAATCAGCACGCCGCAATCGGTCGACGAGCGGATAAGGCGGCCGGCCGCCTGCTTAACCTCGAGCACCGCCTCGGGCAGCGAATAGCGCGCCCAAGCGCGGTCTTCGCGCAGGTTGCGCTCGCACGAGAGCGGGTCCGTGGGGCTCGAGAACGGCAGCTTGGGAATGATGACGCAACGCAGCGTCTCGCCGCTGGCGTCAAACCCCTCCCAGAAGGCCTTAAGCGCAAAAAGCGACGAGGTCGGCTCGTTGATAAACCGGTCGCGCAGGCGACGAGGAGATGAGTTGCGCTGCTGGCAGTTGAGCTCCAGACCCGCACGGACCATCTTGGGCTCAACGCGGGCGTACAGGTCTTCCATGTCGCGCCGATTGGTGAACAGTGTGAGCACCGATCCGCCCATGGCAAGATGGGCGTCGACCAGCACGCGCTCGAGCGCCGTAAGATAGCTCTCGCGATCGCGCGGATCGGGGATATCGCCCGCAACGACTACAGCCATGTTCGAATCGAAGTCGTAGCTCGAGTCCAAGTGCAGCGATGAGGATGTTGAAGCACCGATGCGATCGAGGCCGACCGCATGGTTAAAGTGTTCAAAGCTTTTGGACACCGTCATAGTCGCCGAGGCAAAGATAGCCGTGTGAACCTCGGGCAGCCACTCGGTTGCCAAGGCCTCGCCAATGTCGATGCGCTCTGCGGTCATCGACTCTCCGCCGGCACGCAGCCTGCGATTGACCTGCAGCGAATACACGTAGTGTTCATCGGTGCCATCAATGATGAGTTTGAGGTTCTCGACCAGCTCGTGCAGGCGACGCGAGATATCACCCAGGTCGACAACAACCTCGGGCTTGTCGGCGGCGACGGCTTGCACCAGCGCGTCGACGCTCTTGTCAGCCTGTTCCAATGCGTCGATGCCAGTGTAGGCCGACTGTAAGAAATCATGCCAGTCGTCAGATTCGCGCAGCTCGGGGCCAATCCATAGATTGGCATTGTCATAACCCCCACGCGCACGGCGGCCGAGCTCGCGAACGCCATCGAACACGTCGGCGATTGCCATGCTCGCGCGCGCAACCGTCGACGTCGCCTTGGCAGTAAGGCCCAGATAGAGCGTAGAGCCCTCGGAGGTTGCCAAATCACGGGAAACCTGGCTTAGCGCGCCGGTGCTCGAGCCACCCAGGCGCTCAAACAGAACGCGTGATTCGTCCGCCGGCACCACGCGCGCCCACTGGCGGCGCGCCTCGCGCTCGATGGAATGGGCCTCGTCGATTACCCAATGACGAATCGGAGGTAAAATCCTGCCCTCGGCCGCGACATTGCGGAACAGCAGGGAATGGTTGGTGACCACCACATCGGCATGCGCCGCACGACGGCGAGCGCCGTGGACCAAACATTTATCAGGGAAAAACGGGCAGAGGCGACGAGCACACTCGCGCGAGGCCGTCGTAAAGTCGGGACGGTTGACGCTGCGCCACCGAATGCCGAGCGAGTCGAGGTCGCCATCGGCTGATTGGCAGACGTACGCCATAATGACCGCGACCGCCGTGAGCGTGTCCGCCGGATCGCGCTTGGTGGTAATCTCGACCTGGCCTCGGCTCATGCGCTCAAGCTTGCGCAGGCACGGATAGTGGTCATAGCCCTTGAGAGCGCAAAATGACAGACCACCGTCCAGTTGCTCGGCAAGTTTTGGCAGCTCATGGTACATGAGCTGGTCGGCAAGATTGTTCGATTTGGTCGCAATACCAACCGTGATGTTGTTACGGCGTGCTGCCTCGGCAAAAGGCACCAGATAGGCCATCGATTTGCCGACGCCCGTGCCCGCCTCAATTACGCGATGTGTGCCCGTGACCAGCGCATCGCGGACCTCGAGCGCCATCGCGATCTGCTCATCACGCGGCTCGTAAGTGGGATACATGCGATTGACCAGGCCACCCGGCGCATAGTCTGCCTCAATCTCCTCACGACTCGGCATCTTGAGGACCGGCAGTTCGTCGGCGTCCACCCGATCGTCGGCGCGATCGGCCTTGAGAACGTCAGCACGAGCGGCGCTGAGAGAGAAGATAGAACCAGGGTTCTGCCCCGCCAAGAATGAGAAGATAGGACGATAGGACCAAGGCACATCCGGATGCATGTCGGCTAGGCGCGCCATGAGGCCCTGGGGCAAGTCGGTGAGCGCCACGAGCAACACACGCCATACGCCACACAGGGCGTCGACGTCGGCATTGGCACGGTGTGATACCGAGTCACAGCCAAACAGATCGGCCATAAAAGACAGCTTGTGCGAGGCCAGGCGCGGAAGCGCGATGCGCGACAGCGCCAGCGAATCGATCCAGATATCGCTCACGTTGACGCCGCCTTTGACCGACTCGATAAACGAGCGATCGAACGTGGCGTTATGTGCGATCACCGGGCAACCACCGACAAAATCGGCGAGAGCGGCGACGGCCTCAGCGGCCGACGGGGCATCTGCCACATCGGCATTTGTAATGCTCGTGAGCTCGGTAATCTCGGCGGGAATTAGCTGCTTGGGATGCACGAAGGTATCGAAGCGGTCGACGATCTCGCGGCCCGAAAGACGGGCCGCCGAGATCTCGATCAGCTCGTTGTCCTGCACCGAAAGACCTGTGGTCTCGGTATCGAGGACAATCACATCTTCCTCGATAAGGCCGAAGGACTGCGTTTTGGCGCGTTCGGCAAGCGTGGCATAGGAGTCGATGACAAACTGCGGCGTTCCTGACGAAACCGCGTCCTCGATTAGCATGCAATGCCCGCTCGACGAAGGCCCATACGG
This sequence comes from uncultured Collinsella sp., assembly GCA_902475475.1. Taxonomy (GTDB): domain Bacteria; phylum Actinomycetota; class Coriobacteriia; order Coriobacteriales; family Coriobacteriaceae; genus Collinsella. The sequence continues at coordinate 3,181 of CABRZY010000006.1, read as the reverse complement.
ATCAGGCTGTCACAGACCTGCGGGAACGTCATGTCGTCTGTGTGGCGAATCTCATCCGGATACAGCGACGTATCGGTCATGCCGGGAATGGTGTTGGTCTCGAGGATGACGGGGCCGTCCTCGCTCACGATAAAATCGCTGCGCGAGATGCCCAGGCAACCGAGGGCCTTGTGAGCAGCACAGGCAAGCTCCTGAGCGCGAGCGTAATTCTCGGGTGAAATCTGCGCCGGAATACGATGGATGTCCGTAGGGTCGACATACTTCACGTCCAGATCATAGAACTCACAGTCCTCGGGCTTGCGAATCTCGACAATCGGCAGGGCGCGCACGTCGTCCTCGCCGTACACGCCGACGGTGATCTCGGTACCCTCGATGCACTTCTCGACCAGCACTTTGTCGCCGTACTCAAACGCCTTGGCAATTGCCGCGGGCAGCTCGGAGGGCTCATGGACCAGGGAAATGCCATAGCTGGAACCGTTGACGGCCGGCTTCACAAAGCAGCGCTCGCCACAGACCTCGACGATATGATCGATATCGACTTCATCGCCCACCTCGAGCGCAAGGCCGGGGGCAATGGGGATGCCCGCCTTGGCGTATAAGAGCTTAGAGACCTCCTTGTCGGCACCGCAGGCGCTGGCAAGCACGCCCGAGGCCGTGTAGGGGATACCCAGGGTCTCCATGGCACCCTGCATGGCGCCATCCTCGCCGCCGGCACCGTGCATGGCGATAAACGCCACGTCAAAGCCGCCGGTCGCCATGGTTACCATAAAATCATCAGCGGCCGTGTCGAGCAGCTCCACCGAGGTGTATCCGGCTTCCTTCAGTGCCACCACAACGTTCTTTCCCGAATTGAGCGAGATCTCGCGCTCGGCGGAATGACCGCCCGCCAAGACCGCTACGTGCATGTTCTCTAGGCTTTTACTCGGCATGGGCAGACTCCTCCTCTATAATTTCTGCAGCTGATACCATATTGTAGCGATACCCTCTACGTTTCCCCAAAATCGAAAGGCTTCCATGAATCCCAGGACTAAATCTCAGGACATTCGCGACTTGAGCCAAAACGATATTCGCGAGCTCGTGGCCGAACTTGGCCAGCCAGCCTTCCGCGCGAAGCAGCTCATCGAATGGGTCTTTGAGAAGAACGTTTGTTCGTTTGACGATATGACCAACCTTCCCAAGGCTTTCCGCGAGCAGCTTAAAGAGGCTTTTGCCTTTGACACGCCGACTGAACTAACCAAACAGGTTTCCAAAGATGGCTCTCGCAAGTATCTGCTCGAGTACCACGACGGCGTTTCCGTCGAGACTGTCGGTATGCCCCGTCGTAACAAGCTTTCCGTCTGCGTTTCCACCCAGGCTGGCTGTGGCATGGGCTGCGCCTTTTGCGCTACCGGTCTCAACGGCCTCAAGCGCTCTCTGACCGATCAAGAGATCGTCGACCAGGTACTTCATGTATCCAACGACTTTGGCGAGCGCGTCACGAGCGTTGTCTTCATGGGCCAGGGCGAGCCGTTTGCCAACTACGACGAGGTTCTCAAGGCGTTGCGAATCCTCAACGACCCCGATGGCATCGGTATCGGTGCTCGTCACCTCACCGTCTCTACCAGCGGCGTTATTCCCGGTATTCGCAAATTTGCCGACATCCCTGAACAGTTCACGCTTGCCGTTTCCCTGCATTCCGCCATCCAGTCGACACGCAATAAGCTTATGCCCGGTGTTAAGAAGTACACGCTACTTCGCCTTCACGAGGCGCTTCAACTCTACACCGAGAAGACTGGCCGCCGCCCGACCTATGAGTATGCCATGATCGAAGGCGTCAACGATACGAATCCCGAGATGCAGGCGCTCTGCGACTTCTGCGAGGGAACGTTGTGCCACGTTAACCTGATTCAGCTTAACGACATCGAGGGCAGCCCGCTCAAGCCTTCGCCGATTCATAAGGTTGAGGATCTTCAGCGTCGTCTTGAGTCCCGTGGCATCGAGACCACGATTCGTAACTCCCGTGGTAACGATATTGACGCTGCTTGCGGACAGCTTAAGCAGCGCTTCAAAGTTCAGAAGAAAGCATAGGGGAGCTGCACCCCAAAACGTTTCATGTGAAACATCGAACGACCCCGGTTGCAGAATATGCAACCGGGGTCGTTTCAATTATTGACATTAATTTTGAATCAGCTGCTACCTGTCCCATTTTTTACGGCCAAAATAAGGGGTCCTTGTCTCATGAATCAGACAAGGACCCCTCAAAATATGCTGAGTAATTGTTAGGTACCTAATAACCTACATTTTCCCATTGGTTGCTAACCCAACTTTGGTTAATCTTGGGATTCTTCGTTACCTGAGCAGTACGCATGGCAACATCTTCGGTCATAACATCCATTTTCTTTTTGGAAGTATCGACGATATCTTGCGCGCCACGAAGCAAACGACCTCGCAGTTCATCGTCTGTCGCGATCTTATAGCCAGCAAAGGCACCAGCCACGACAGTCGTAGCCAATGCAATCGCTGTTAAAATCTTATTCCTCATCTTGGCCTCCTTGATCAAACTGAATCATTTCGCCAAGAATACGAGAGAGCTCTTCCTCGTCTTTAAACTCAATCTCAATCTTATTCTTTCCACGCGAGCTCTTCACACGCACGTTGGTATTAAATATCTGACGAAGTACACGGGCAGCCTTTTTAAAAGACTGAGGCGTTGCAGGTCTCGGCGTCTTAGGTGTCTCTCCGGCAGAAAACAACGGAGCAAGATTTTCTGTCGCTCTTACGGAAAGGCCCTCTGCAACAACTTTCTCTGCAAGTCGAATACGCGCATCTTCATAGGGAACCGCAAGAATCGCACGTGCATGACCAGCAGTAAGTTTGCCCTCAAAAATCATCTGCTGAACTACTTCGGGGAGATCGAGAAGACGCAGTGAGTTTGTAATTGCAGAGCGTGACTTGCTTACTGCCTTCGACAATGCCTCTTGGGTCATACCGCTGGCATCGATAAGCTGACGATAGCCCTTGGCCTCTTCGACGGGATTCAGATCAGAACGCTGAAGGTTTTCGATAAGAGCAAGAGCAAGCATCTCTTCATCATCAACATCTTTAATGATGACAGGCAGCTCTTCAAGACCAGCAAGCTTTGACGCCTGGTAACGACGCTCACCAGCGATGATCTCATAGCCGTTTCCATGCTTGCGAACCA